>JAADYY010000520.1 GCA_010092805.1 Chloroflexota bacterium
CAAGTCAATCGTCCACGTGCAATCCAACGATTGCCAAGCACCGACTCCTCGGAGTCAGGGGCAAGCTATGCGCTTTAGCGGGTAGTAATTGACAGCAAGAAAGTCCAATTCAATGCCTGTATTTTCAAATCAGCGAATTTCTTCAACCGCCCAATGATCGCCCATCGCGCGGCGACCGCCCGCCAACCCGTCACCCTCAGAGATCTGGCGCATGAGATCGTCACGCTGGAGCAGTTCCGGGCGCAAATTGACACCCAACCCCGGCCCGGACGGCACATCGAGGTGCCCGGCGCTGACCACTGGCGTAAAATCGGCGATGATTGGGAAGTAAGTTTTGTAGAAGGCGCGCACCGACTCGACGAAGAACAGATTCGGGATGTGCGCCCCCAGATGCATACACGCCGCGTGGCAGATTGGCCCAGCAACGTTATGCAGCACCAACGGCACCCCAAACGCCTCCGCCAGTGCCGCGATCTTGCGCGTCTCGGCGATCCCGCCGTTCCAAACGGGATCAGTCATGAGAATCGGCGCGGTGCGCTTTTCCAGCCACTCGCGGATCTGCCAGCGGGTCATCAGCAGTTCAGAGCCGACAATCGGGATGGTCGTCCGCTCGCCCACCGCTTTGATCTCATCGGGATGTACGGCGGCGATCACATCTTCGAGGAAGAGAATGTCGTAAGGCGCTAACGCCCGCGCGATTCGCTCGATGCTCGCTCGGTTCCAGCGGAAATGACATTCAATGCCGATCTCCATCGCTGCGCCCACCGCATCGCGGATCTGCCGGACGGGTTTGAGTCCGGCCTCGATTTGCGCGGGGCTGATGTACTGCCCGAACGATCCTTCGCTAAACTGATCGAACGGCCAAATCTTCATCGCGTGGATGCCATCGGCCAGCAGGCTCTGTGCCAGCGCGCCCGCATCTTCGTGCCACGCAGCATAATCCTGCACCGCGCCGAAGCCGATGCACGTGTTGTAAGTCGGGATGCGTTCGCGCGTTTTGCCGCCCAGCAGATGATAGAGCGGCGCATCGTAATGTTTACCTAGCAGATCCCAGAGCGCGACCTCAACCGCCGAGAGCGCGCGTGTTTCGGCACCAGCATAGCCGTGATACATGATGTTGTCCATCACGAAGCGCCACAGCCCCTCAATGTCCAGCGCATCCTGGCCGAGGATCAGCGGCGCAATGGTGCCGTGCAGCGCGCCCTGCGCACCGGGGATCTTATCGACTGTTTCCCCCAACCCGATCAGCCCGCTGTCCGTATGGACGCGCACGATCATCAAACGTGGGTAGGCCGCCCAGCGCAGACTTTCAACCGCTGTGATTCTCGCTGTGATTTTCGCCGTGATCGTCATCGCAGATTCTAGCGCGTGGGGGTCTGCTTGATTTGCAGCCACATATCGACGAACGGCATATCCTCGCCATAATACTGGTTGAGCGATGTCCACAGGCTGGGGTGCGGCATCGCATCCGCCGAAATGGCACGAATCTGTTGGAGCGCTTCAAACAGGCTCAGGTCTTCGTCTTCGTGCAGCACCGCCATCGCAAACGCCACTGCCCGGCTGATCCCCGCGCCGCAGGCGATCAACACGTTGCGGCCCTCGGCCCGCTGTTCACGGATGAACGCCACCCCCTGCGCCAGCAGATCGGGCGGGAGGGGTTCACCATCTTCCACCGGCAGGTACAGCGTCTCAATGTCTGAATAGGGCACCGGCTCAGCCAATTGGAGCACCGAACCGATCGCGCGCGCCTTGAGGACATCTTTAGCGAGCGTTTCCCGATATTTGCCAACATACAGCCCTGAACGTATCTCGTACATGATACTCTCGTTTCGCTTCAGATGACTTTGACCGTGTTGGTTAGGGTGCCGATTCCGTCGATGGTGATCGACACGACATCTTCCGCCGCCAGCGTGAAATTTACTGGGGGCACGATTCCAGTACCAGTCAGCAAGACCACACCATAGGGAAAGCGCATGGCACGCCCCAGATACGCCACCAATTCGGGGAGCGTGCGCTTGAGACGCTCCGTATGAATGTCGCCTGAGTAGGCGATTTCACCGCCGCGTTCAATTGTCAGACGAATGGTGGTCTGCGGCCAAGCCGTCGCCGCGTTGAGCACAATTCCCGGCCCCAATGCACAGGACGCCTCATACACCTTCGCCTGCGGCAGGTACAGCGGGTTCGCGCCTTCGATGTCGCGGCTGCTCATGTCGTTGCCAACAGTGAAGCCGACCACTTCCAGCGCCGGGTTCAACACAATCGCCAATTCTGGCTCCGGCACTGACCAGCTTGCATCCGCACGGATGCCCACCTGCGCACCATGCCCAACGACATCACGGCCATGCGCTTTGAAAAACAACTCCGGGCGTTCGGCGCTGTATACCCGATCATATACATCGCCGCCATCCACCGCTTCTTCTTGACGCGCCTCGCGGCTGCGTGCATATGTGACCCCCGCCGCCCACACATCTTGCGCATCCACCGGCGCTGCCCACACTTGATCAGGCTGCCCGACGCTGGGCAGTGACTCTGCCAACCGCTCCAAATCGCTGATCGCGGCAGCCACCCGCCCAATGCTCGCCGACAGCCAAGCGCCCAACGTAGGGTAAAGGCCGCTGAGGTCACGTACCTGATCACCGTGCCAGAACGCGAGTCGTGCATCGGGCAAACGGATGAGCTGGCTGGTCATCGGATGCTGCTCCTTCGGGTATTGGCTGCGCCCAAGCTCAAGCAAACACATAGCCGCGCGCTATGACAATATATTACAACAAGTTTACAACCGAAAGCCGCTGATTAAGTAGCTTTGATCGGCGACCGCTTCAATCTTGCGGCTGTTCGCCCTTTGCACTTAACCCGCCATCGACACTGTAGGTCGAACCTGTCACAAAGCTCGCCTCATCCGATGCCAGGAACAAACAGACGTTCGCTACTTCCTCGATGGTGCCCACTCGTCCAATGGGGTGCATCGCGTCGAACTGCCGCCGGACCCTCGCTTTATCCGTCTGTTTGGCGACAAAATCGTGCAGCATTGGCGAATCAATGGTGCCGGGTGCCAGGGCATTGACCCGGATACCGTGCGGCGCATAATCGGTGGACATCGCGCGGGCCAGTGCGATCAACGCGCCTTTCGTCGCCGAATAGGCCGCCAGCCCCGGCAGTCCGCGCAGCCCGGTCACGCTTGACATATGGATGATGCTGCCGCCCCCCGCATCGATCATACCGGGGATTACGGCGCGGCTGACCAGATACGTGCCGCGCAAGTTGACCGCCAAACAGCGGTCGAAATCCTCAACCGAAGTTTCGTGCAGCCGCCCCGAAGGCATCACCGCCGCGTTGTTGACCAGGATTGTGGGTGGCCCAAACTTCAGCGTGAGCCAACGCACCGCTTCCAGCACCTGAGCGGGGTCGGTCACATCTGCGCCGAGTGCCAGCCCTTCCCCCCCCTCGATCACGATGTCATTAACGACGCCCTGACTGTCCAACTCATCGACATCCAGCACACCGACCTTCGCACCCTCTTGCGCGAACTTGAGCGCGATCCCGCGCCCAATACCACGCGCCGCCCCCGTGATCAGCGCGACTTTGCCCGCCAAACGCATCCCATCTCGCTCCTTATCGTTGCGTATCCCAGCCGGATTGATTCACAGAGATCAGGCTTTGTCGAATTGGAACAGCGAACAGCCGCCGTCGATGGTCAGCACGGTACCAGTTATGTAGGCCGCCTGCGGGCTGGCGAGGTAAACGACGGCCTCGGCCACCTCTTCCGGCGTCCCCGGCTCACTCAGCGGAATGACACGCGCCACGCGCGCGGCATACTGAGGCTCTGTTTCCAACTGTTTGCCCGCCAAACCTGCCTTGACGATCCCCGGCGCGACAGCGTTCACGCGCACCCCGTATGGGGCGAGTTCGCGCGCCATCTGCTTCATGAGCATGTTGAGGCCCGCTTTGCTAACCGTGTACGGCGTGATCTCCGGCCAGGGGATCGCACCGACCCAGCTCGAGGTGAAGATGATGCGGCCTTCTGTCTTGGAGTCGACCATTTTGCGGGCGACACTTTGCGCTGTATTGAACGCGCCCGTCAGGTTCACATCGAGGTGTTTCTGCCAGTTCTCCTGCGTGATTTCCAGGAACGGCTGCGCTTCGACGATCCCCGCGTTGACGCAGGCAATATCCAGCCGCCCCAACTGTGCCATGATGTCGTCGAGCGCAGACTCAACTTGCGTGCGGTCGCTCACGTCCACCCGCTGATACATGATCGCGCCGCCCTCTTCATCCAGGAAACAGCGCACATCCTCGACCGCCTCATCATCCGTCTTCAGATCCCACACCACGACATGCGCCCCGGCCCGGCCCAAATGCAGCGCCATTGCGTTGCCTAAATCGCCGCAGCCGCCGGTCACCAGCGCGACTTTCTCAAATAACATACCGAAGCTCCTCAGTGTTCACAAACAGCGC
>JAADYY010000521.1 GCA_010092805.1 Chloroflexota bacterium
CCGGTCAGCAGCAGCCGGATCGCATCCGGGTAATCCTGCTTGACCTTCGAGAAGAACTCATGCCCGGTCATCCCCGGCATCCGCTGATCCGAGATGATCACCTGCACGGGGTGTTCGAGCATGATGTTGTAACCTTCGTCGGCGCTGCGTGCGGTATACACATGATAGTCCCGGCGGAACTGCCGCTGCAACGCCTTGAGAATCTCGTCCTCATCGTCGATCACCAGCAGGTGACCGCGCCCGTTGGGGTCCGGCGGCACCGGGATGTTGCCCTGCGCGTCGGTCATTTGCTGGCTCAGCAGCGCCTCATCGGGAATGCGGCGTGTCGAAAGCTTGTCGTCTGCCTGGCGTCCGTCCGGCGACGATCCGTCTGGCGGTTGTCCGTTCATCAGTCGCAATCCTAGCTGAGGTTCTTTGGCAGTTTGAGGGTAAAGGTTGTGCCGACGCCAAGCGTCGAATTCACTGTGATTTGCCCTTGATGGCGGTCGGTGATCAGTTTGTAGGCAATAGACAACCCCAGCCCCGTGCCCACGCCCACCGGCTTGGTGGTGAAGAACGGCTCGAAGACGCGGTTGAGATGCTCCGGCGCGATGCCGCTGCCCGTATCGCTGAACTGCAACTCGATGTAGGTGCCCTGATCGCGCCCGGTGATCGTCAGGGTGCCGCCGCTGCTTTCGCCCGCATGCATGGCCTGCGCCGCGTTGATGATCAGGTTGAGAAAGACTTGATTGAGTTCCGCCGGGTAGCACTTGATCTCCGGCAGATCACTCAGGTCGGTGATCACCTGAACGGTGCGCAGTTCGCCGCGGGCCATCAAGAGCGTGCTTTGAATGTTATCATGCAAGCTGGCGAATTTGAGTTCAGCTTCGTCCAGGCGCGAAAACGTGCGCAACGCTTCGACGATGCTCTTGACGCGGCGCAGCCCGTTGAGCGACGAGTCGAGCAGATCGCCCAGGTCTTCAACGAGGAAATCGAGATCGGCCTCGCGGCGGATGGCGCTCGCGTCCTTGATCAGCGTTTCGGTGCCGCCCGTTTTGACCAGCGCTTCCAGATCGTTGTAACTCTTCACAATGTCGTCAATCGTCCCCCGCAGGCTGTACAGGTTGCTGTTGACGAACGCGACCGGGTTGTTGATCTCGTGGGCGACGCCCGCGACCATCTGGCCGAGCGCCGTCATTTTTTCGGAATGCACCAGCATCGCCTGCGCCTGCCGCAGCTCGTTGAGTGTCTGCTCTAGGTGACGCTGCTTTTGCAGCAGTTGATCTTGATACTGCACCCGGTCGGTGACAATCGTTTGCACACCCACATAATGGGTCAGCGCGCCGCTGTCGTACACAGGTGACATGAACAGTTCATTCCAGAACAGCGTGCCGTCTTTGCGGTAATTGCGCAGCACAACCTTGCAGTCACGGCCCGCACGAAGCGCGTCGCGAATCTCATCGACCTGCGGCTGATCGCGATCATCACCCTGCAAAAAGCGGCAGTTGCGGCCCAAGACCGCGCCCCGGTCGTAGCCCGTCAGCCGCTCAAACGCATCATTAATATAAATCAGCGGCATATCCGGCTGAGTGGCGTCAGCGATGGTAATGCCGCAGCTCGACGCGCCCAGCGCACGGTCGTGCAGCCGCAGCTCCTGCTCTAGGGCGGCGGTTGGATCTTCAGGCATCTTGATTGATCTTTCGCGTGATCATTCTTGGCAAAACCATCTTGTCAAAATCCAAAAACCCTTGCGATTCGGCTCGTGGGGTTCAGGTTATAATCTTGATTATAACGCTTGTATGCATAGATGTAGAAAGATAATTCTCGTGATCTCGATTTCAAAACCGCAATTCGGCGATGAGGAACTCACCTTAGTGCGTGAGGTGTTGGAAAGCGGCATCGTCGCGCAGGGGCCGAAGGTCGCGCAGTTTGAGGAAGAATTCGCCAAGCTCACGCAGACGGAATTTGCCGTCGCGGTGTCGTCGGGCACAACGGCGCTGCATCTGGCGCTGCTGGCGCATGACATCGGGCCGGGCGACGAGGTGATCACCAGCCCGTTCACCTTCATCGCGTCGGCCAACAGCGTGCTGTTCACGGGTGCGCGCCCGCGCTTCGTCGATATTCTCCCAGATACCTTCAACATCGACCCGGCGCAAATCGAGGCCGCGATCACACCGAACACCAAAGCGATCATGCCCGTGCATCTGTACGGCCTGATGGCCGACATGGACGCGATCATGGCCATCGCCGAGCGTCACAACCTCGTCGTGATCGAGGACGCGGCGCAGGCACACGGCGCGCTGTACAACGGCAAGCCGGCGGGCAGCATCGGGTCGGCGGGCTGCTTCTCGCTGTACGCGACCAAGAACATGACCAGCGCCGAGGGCGGTATGGTGACCACCAACGACCCGCAGATCGCCGAGCGGGTGAAGGTGCTGCGCCAGCACGGGATGCGCCGCCGCTACTACCACGACGAACTCGGTTACAACTTCCGCACCACCGATCTGCACGCGGCGGTCGGCATCGCGCAGTTGCGCAAGGTGTCTGATTTCAACGCGGCGCGCCGCCGCAACGCCGCCTTCCTGAACCAGCACATCACCCGCGCCATCACGCCGACGGAACCAGACGGCTATCATCATGTGTGGCACCAATACACCATCCGCCTGACAGACACCGACCGCGACGCGGCTGTCGAGCAGTTGAAAGCGGCGGGCGTCGGGTCGGGCGTGTTTTACCCGGTGCCGGTCTATCGTCAGCAGGTCTATCTAGATCGTGGCTACACCGATCACCTGCCGGTGACCGAGGAAGTGACCGCGCAGGTCGTCAGCCTGCCGGTGCATCCGGCGCTCACCCCCGCTGATCTCGAAACCATTGTCGATGCGGTGCAATCGCTATGACACAAACCAACGGAGCGACGCCGCTGCGTGCGGCAGTGATCGGCGCGGGGATCATGGGGCGCAACCATGTCCGCGTCTACAACGAGATCCCGGATGTTGACATGGTCGGGTTCGCCGACGCCGACGCCGGGATGGTGGCGAACATCGAGCGGCAGTTTCATGTGCAGGGTTACACCGACGAAGGCCAGATGCTGGACGAACTCAGCCCAGATCTGGTGACGGTGGCCGTGCCGACAGTCTTTCATCTGGCGGTGGCGCGCCAAGCCATCGAGCGCGGGATTCACGTGCTCATCGAAAAGCCCATCGCCGAATCCGCCGCCGACGGCCAAAAGCTGATCGATCTGGCGCGGGAGCACCAGGTCGTGCTGGCCGTCGGCCACATCGAGCGGCACAACCCGGCGGTGCGCGCCCTGCGTGAGCGCATCGACGCGGACGAACTCGGCCCCATCTTCGAGCTGCACGCCGAGCGCGTCGGCCCGTTCCCGGCCCGCATCCGTGATGTGGGCGTGGTGCTCGACCTGGCGACCCACGACATCGACGTGATCTGCCACCTGGCACGCGGCACACTCACCCGCGTCTTCGCCGAAACGCAGCAGAACATCCACAGCACCCGCGAAGACACGCTCAGCGGGCTGATGCGCTTTGATAACGGCATCACGGGCGTGCTGCGCGTCAACTGGCTGACCCCGGCCAAAAGCCGGCGGCTGCGGGTGACAGGCGCGGCGGGCATGTACGAGATCGACTACATCACGCAGGATCTGACGTTTTCCGAGAACGGCGACAACCAACTGGGCTATGACAGCCTGCGGATGCTGCGCGGCGTCAGCGAAGGCCGCGTGATCCGCGAGAAGATCAGCAAGCGCGAACCGCTGCGCGCCGAACTGGAAGACTTCATCGGCGCGATCCGTGATGAGCGCCCGCCGCTGGTGACGGGCGAAGACGGCCTCAAGGCGCTGTGCATTGCGCAGGCGCTGGTGGAAGCGGGACAATCTAATCAGGTGGTCAACGTCAGCTTATGACCACTGATGCGACGACTCAACTGACCGAACTCACCCACCTGATCAGCGAGAAGCGCGCCCCTGTCGCCGTGATCGGGCTGGGTTATGTGGGGCTGTCGGTGGCGGGGATGTTGGCGCGCTGCGGCTTTGCCGTGATGGGCGTGGACATCAACATGGCACGCATCGCGGCGCTGCAAGCGGGCCGCTCCCCAATGGAAGGCGAGGAGCCGGGCTTCGAGGAACTGATCACGGAAGTCACCGCGTCGGGGCGGCTGAACGTCACCGCCGATTACGACGGCGTGCGCGGGGCGCGGGTGGTGATCATCTGTGTGGATACGCCCGTCGAAGAAGAGACACATCTGCCGGTGTACAAGGCGCTGCGCGGGGCGCTGGCGTCGCTGGGGCCGGTGCTTGAGCCGGGCGCGCTGGTGATCGTCGAATCGACGATTGCGCCGGGCACCATGACGACGCTGGTCATCCCCACGCTGGAAGCCTCGACGGGGATGCAGGCGGGCGAGGATTTTTACCTGGGGCACTGCCCGGAGCGCGTCACGCCGGGCAAACTGCTCTACAACCTGACGCACCTCAGCCGCACCGTCGGCGGGCAGACGCCGGATGTAGCCGCCGCGATGGTCACGCTCTACACCCACTACGTCGAAGGTGACCTCGACACGACCGACCTGCTGAGCGCCGAGATCGTCAAGACCGCTGAAAACGCCTTCCGCGACGTGCAGATCGCGTTTGCCAACGAATTGGCGATCATCTGCGAGACGCTGGGCGCGGACGCCTTCGAGGTGCGCGAACTGGTCAACAAATCGCCGGGGCGCAACGTCCTGATGCCGGGTGCGGGCGTCGGCGGGCACTGCATCCCCAAAGATCCCTGGCTGCTGATCGCCAACGTGCGCGCGCAGTACGAGCCGCTGCTGATCCCGGCGGCGCGGGCGGTCAACAATCAGATGCCATACCGGATGGTCGAACTGACGCGGCAGGGCCTGGCCGCGCACGGCGTCGAGTTGGCGGGCGCGCGGATCGCGGTGCTGGGTTATGCCTTCCGCGAGGGCACCGACGACGACCGCGACTCGCCGAGCCAATACCTCATCGCGGCGCTGGAAGCCGAAGGCGCGCTCCCGGTCGTCCACGATCCGTATGTGCGGGCGTATCAGGTGCCGCTGGAAGCGGTGGTCAGCGGGGCGCAGGCCGTCGTGCTGATGGTGGGGCACGCAGCCTATCGTGAACTCGATCTGGCGGCGCTGCTGGCGGTGGTCGCGCTCCCCGTCTTGATCGACGGGCGGCACATTTTCACAGCGGCGGACGCACGCGCACACGGCTTCACTTATCTGGGCGTTGGTACACCACAGGCGAAGAGCGATCATGCACATTCTGGTTCTGACGCAGTTTTACGCTCCTGAATTCGGCGGCTCGGCGGTTTACATCGAGCGCATCGTGCAGATGATGCTCGCCGAAGGGCACCGGGTGACGGTGCTCACGAACCTGCCCAATTACCCGGCGGGCGTGATCGAGCCGCCGTATCGTGGGCGGTTGTTCTACCGCGAGACGATTCGCGGCGCGGATGTGCGCCGGGTGTGGGTGATCACCTCGCCGACGAAGAACACCGTCACGCGGCTCGCCAACCAGATCAGCTTTATGGCAATGGCCGCGCTGCGCGGGACGTTTCTGCCGCGCCCGGATGTGATCCTCGTCGAGTCGCACCCGCTGTTCGTCTGTTTGAGCGGCGGCTGGATCAAGCAGATGCTGGGCGCGCCGGTTGTGCTCAACGTTTCGGATCTGTGGCCGGCGTCGGCGGTGGCGGTCGGCGCGCTGGACGCTGAGAGCCTGCTCGTCAAAGTCGCCGAGCAGGTCGAGCGCTGGGCCTACCGTGACGCGGCGCACGTCGTCGCCATGACCGACGGCATCCGCAAGGGCGTCACCCAGGTGGTGCCGGAGGACAAAGTCACGCTGATCCAGAACGCGGTCGATCTCACGCGCTTCACGCCGAATAAGCGCGATCAGTACGGCGCGACCGACGCACGGCGCACGATCCGCGCGCAGTACGGCATCGGCCCGGACGCTTTCGTCGTGACACACGTCGGCAACATGAGCCTGGCCCACGACTTCGCGCTGATCATGGATGTGGTCGCGGCCCTGCCGGAGATCACATTTTTGTTTGCGGGCGCTGGCTCGCAGATGGAGTACGTCAAAGCGCAGATCGCCGAGCGGGATTTGCACAACGTCATTTTGACGGGCGTGCTGCCCCACGAAACCATGCCGGCGATCTGGGCGGCGGCGGATGCCTGTTTGATCGCGTTCAAGGATCACGCGCTGTTTGAGGGCGCGCTGCCCACCAAAATGTTTGAAGCGATGGCGACGGCGACCCCGGTGGTGGCGGCCACGCGCGGCGAAGCGCAGGCCGTGCTCGAATCCACCGAGTCGGGCATCGCCACACCGCCCGGCGACCGCGCAGCGATGATCGCGGCGTTCCGGTCACTGGCCGCATCCGACAAGCGCTGCTACGCGATGGGCGAGGCGGGCTGGCGTTACGCACAGGCCCATCTCGCGCCAGAACGCATCAAGCGCGACTTTTTACACATCTTCAATGATGTGACGGGTGAACGTCGCCTGCGCATTGGGCGGCGGTTGCTGGTGATCGGGCTGGTGATGTTCGCGGTCATGGGCTGGTTGAGCGGTCGCCGCAGCCGTTGACACGCGGGGCTGTGGCGGATTTGTGCAAAACAGCCCAATTTGAACCGATCCGCCCCGCCGTGCGTAGATCTCTTGAGCGAAAACCAGCGGGGAGGACAACGTTCGATGACAACCTCAGCCCAAGAATTTCAGCGCAGCGACCTGCGGATCGCGTGGTTGCCGCACCACCAACTGCGGTTGCTGTGGTGGCTGCTGGTGCGCCCAGATCAACTGCTGGGTTACGAAAGCCTGAACGGGCGGCAGGCCGTGCGCGCGCAGGCGGCGTGGCTGGTGAGTTCGCTGTTGTGGCTGCCGCTCTTCATCCCGACGATTGCCTTTGCCGCCGCGCTGACCCGCGCTGTGGGTGCCGCGCCCATCAGCCTGGAACCGCTGCTGTGGTTCGGCGGGCTGCTGGGCGGGTGGGCGCTGACGGGCTGGCTCGGCCAGATCAGCGAGGATACGCGCGCAGCGGTGCTGATTGGGGCGGGGCTGGCGCTGGTGACGCTCTCCGCCAATCTCGTGGCGAATGTCGCGCTGACCGACTGGAGCCGGATTCTGCTGGTGAGCGCGCTGGTGCTGGCGGTGAGCGTGGCGATGAGCCTGGAGCATGTTTTCGCGGGCGGCATCGCGCTGCTTCTGGCGCTGTTGATCGCCGTGCAGGTGGCGTTTGTGTTCGGCGCGATCATCGCGCTGGTGTCGATGGGCCTGATCGTCACCGTCACCGACCTGAATCTGTATCACGCCCGCGCCTCGGTGTTCAGCTACCCGGTGCTCATGCTCCTGCTGTTGATCTACGGCGCGCTGGTGTGGGTGTTCTGGTTCAACGGCTGGCGGCTGCTCTAAAACGCGCGCGCGTGCGCTCAGGGTGCATTCGGATTCTGGGGCAAACAGCCAGCCGATCTATTCGCCTCCATTTCCGAATGCACCTTCTGGCCAAGCGGCGGTGGCCTGGCACGGCGAGATCGCCTACAATACGAATTAGACGATTCTGCGTAGTGTATACACCCTCGGGAGCCGCGCCG
>JAADYY010000522.1 GCA_010092805.1 Chloroflexota bacterium
TCAAGATGCGCGCGGAGCGGTTGAATGGTGCCGATATTCTGCTGGCGGAGGCGAGCGTCACCGCGACCGAGAACGCGATCATGGCGGCGGTGTTAGCGCATGGCACCACCACGATTCGCAACGCTGCCAGCGAACCGCACGTGCAAAATTTGTGTGAGATGCTCAACGATTTGGGGGCGCAGATCGAAGGCATCGGCTCGAACCGGCTGATCATCACCGGGGTGGAGCGGCTCAACGGTGGCTCGGCGCGTGTGGGTGCAGATTACATTGAGGTTGGCAGCTTCATCGGTGCGGCGGTGATCACGGGTGGCTCGCTGACGATCAAACACGCTGATCCGCAGCATCTGGAGATGTCGGCCCTGGCATTCGGTAAGCTCGGCGTCACTTGGGTGACGCGGGGCGAAGATCTTGTCGTTCCGGCACAGCAGCCGCTATCGGTGGTCAACGATTTGGGTAACCGCATCCCGGTGATCAAAGCGCAACCCTGGCCCGCTTTCCCCTCAGATCTGATGAGTATTGCGCTGGTCGTCGCCACCCAGAGCGCCGGGGCGGTACTGTTCCACGACTGGATGTACGAAAGCCGCTTCTTCTTCGCAGACAAGCTCATGCGGATGGGTGCGCGCATCACCCTCTGTGACCCGCACCGGGCGCTGGTGCAGGGGCCGACCGCCTTGCGCGGCTCGCCGAACATTACCAGCCCAGATATTCGCGCGGGCATGGCGTTGCTGCTGGCCGCATTGGGTGCGAAAGGCGAGACACGCATCGCCAACATTCAGCAGATCGATAAAGGTTATACGCGCGTTGAGGAAAAACTGCTGGCACTGGGCGCGAATATCGTGCGCATCAACGTGGGGGAACTGCCCGCCGACGCAACTGTAGATGCGCGCTGATCGGCGGGGTGGATCGATTTCGTATAGTCAAATGTTATGCGGCTTGGTCGTTTAGCCTGCCCCGTTGCCGTTAGTGCTGCCCGCACCTGCCGTCGCGGGGGCTGAGGTGTTCCCCTCACCCTTGTCGAATTCGAGCAGCAGCGCCTGATAGCGTTCGCGGTAGAGTTGCGCGCGTTCGCGTTCCAGACCCCACAGGCGCTTGAGTCCGTCTTCCAGCGGCGGGAAGCGCTTTTCGATCTCGGTGACCGCTTTGATGAACCGCTCGAACTCTTGATCGTGCAGCCGCCAGATCTCGTCGTTGGAGAGGGTGAACTGCTTCCAGCGCTTCTGGTCGTCGGAGCGCCAATCGTTCCATTCCTGGCGGAAGCGTTCCTCGCTTAAGCGCTGCATCTCTGCAACTTCGTTGATACGCCGCTCTAAACGGTCGCCGATGCGCTCAAAGTCGTCGATGATCTTCTTCATCTCGCGGTAGGCTTCGGCCCAACTCTCGAACCGCTCGACGTTGCGCTGCATTTTGTTGTCGTGTTCGCTGAAGCGTTCGACCAGATCTTCAACCTGTTTATCGCGCTGCTGCAACATCAAGTTCTGCTGGTCGATGAACTGCTGAATTTGCTCGCGGCGGTCGCGGTCGCCGCTCTGAACATCCTGAATTTTGCGCTCGTTACGCAGCGATAAATCTTCGATGAGGCTGATCTTCGGTTTGATGCCGTCAATCTGTTTGCGCATCTCCGGCAGCTCAGATTCCAGTTCGGCAATCCGGCGCGCATCCTGACGGCGCTGCTCCTCAAGGAAGGCGAGGCGGCGGTCGGGTTCTTCAAAGCGCTTGAACAGATCATCCACACGCTGCTGCAAGTTGGCAACCGTGCCCGCGATGCGGTCTTTTTCCACATTGATCGCCGGGAGTTCAGTGGTCTGGCGTTCCAGCTTGCCCATCTTCTCGCTCAGGTCACGGACGGGGCGGTTCATCGTCTCGCGCGCCAGATCGAAGCGGCGTTCGGCTTCTCGCTCGGCGATGAGGCGTTTGGACTCGATGTTTTCGATGAGCTGATGCATCTCCTTGCGCAACTGCTCCGCGACTTCGGCATCCCGCCCGTTGGGAACCACCTGACCCGCGAGCGTCGCCTGATCGGATTCGATGCTGTTGAGCCGGCGTTGCAGCGTATCCATTAAGTCCTGCTGCTGCGCCAAGCGCTCCTCCAATGTGGCGATCATCGCCTTATCGCGGCGGCGCTCCTCGTCCAGCCATTCGATCATGCGTGCGGCCTGGTTGATGTCCATCTAGCCCGCTCCCTCAGTATTTCCGGCCAATACTTGCGTCGCGCAATTTCGTTCAAAATTGCTAACCACATCGCGCAGATTATAACACATTCAATCCAGCGCAAAATCCACAGCCAGATTGTCGGCAGCCGAAAAATGTATAAAATAGCGGCAGCTTGGCGAGGGCGGCACTTTGCAATGGACATCAACTTGACACCGGATCTTCGTTCCGGTCTGGCTGTGGTGATCTCCGATGTTTCTCAGTCGTGAGCAGCTCGAACAGGTGGAGGCAGAGCGCCTGGCGGCGTACGCTGTCCTCAGCCGCGACAGCCGAGGACGGCATCACACCGATCCAGAGCCGCTGTATCGTACCGCGTTTCAGCGCGACCGCGACCGCATCCTCCATTCGGCGGCTTTCCGGCGCTTGGAATACAAGACTCAGGTGTTCGTCAACGATGAGGGCGACTACTACCGCACGCGGCTGACCCATACGCTCGAAGTCGCGCAGATCGGGCGGACGATGGCGCGCGCGCTCGGCGTGAATGAAGATCTGGTCGAGGCGATCTGTCTGGCGCATGATCTGGGCCATCCGCCGTTCGGTCACGCGGGCGAAGATGTCCTCAACGCGCTGATGCAGCATCACGGCGGCTTCAACCACAACCAGCAAAGTTACCGGGTCGTCACCGAACTGGAAAGCCGTTATCCCGGTTGGCCTGGGTTGAATCTCACACGCGAAACGCTGGAAGGATTGGCGCGTCACGAGACGGATTACGACCTGAGCCGCGTTGCCCAACTCGATCCGGCGCTGCACGGCACGCTCGAAACACAGATCGCCAATCTCACCGATGAACTTGCCTACAATGCGCATGATCTGGATGATGGGCTGCGAGCCGGTTTGATCACGCCCGATGATCTGCGGGATTTGCCAATCTGGGCGCTGCTGTGCCAGCGGTTGGCGTGGCAGGGCGGCAGCCTCGATGAGGTGCAGCGCCATGCGTTCATCCGCGAGTTGGTGGGGCTGCTGGTGGATGACGCGCTGCAAACGACAGCGGCACACTTGCGCGCGGTGCAACCGGATTCTGCCGCTGAGGTGCAGCGTCAGCCGCGCGTGATCGTGGCGCACAGCGATCAGATGGCCCAGATGAACGCTGAATTGAAGCATTTTCTCTACGAAAACATGTATTACAGCTTCCGCGTGGTGCGCATGAAAAAGCGCGCCGAATACTTCATCGCACGGATCTTCGGTACACTCGTTGATGAGCCGCGCCAACTGCCCAAAGCATCGCAGCAGCGGCTTGACTCTGAGCTGCTGCACCGGGTGGTCGCTGATTACATTGCCAGTATGACAGATCGCAGCGCTCTGTTAGAATATCGACATCTCTTCGACCCATTGACGCGCCCCTGATGCGCAAAGTCAAGGCTCTGGCAGGCCGAAACGGCGGATAATAGCTAGGGGCTAGATACGAGTCGGGCAGAAATGCTGATGAAGGACACAGAACATCATGGCGAGTGAAACGGTGCTCAACAACCGCTACAGCTTGATCGCGCAGCAAGGTTCAGGCGGCATGGCGGTGATCTACAAAGCCAAGGATCATCGGTTGGGGCGCATCGTCGCTGTCAAAGTGCTGCGGCCCAGCTTGATCAATGCCAACCGCGACGCAGAGGATGCCCGCTCTTTTTTGGCCCGTTTCCGCAACGAGGCACGCAGCGCCGCCAACCTGGCGCATCCGAACATTGTCACTGTGCATGATGTCGACAACGACGGCGATACCCACTTCATCATCATGGAGTTTGTAGAAGGGTCGGATCTCAAAAAGATCATCAAGGCCGAGGGGGCACTGCGTGTTGACCGCACGGTCGAGCTTGCGATTCAGATCTGCGCTGGCATCGGCTTTGCGCACCGGGCTGGGCTTGTCCATGCGGATGTCAAACCGCAAAATATTTTGATCGCGAAAGAAGATGTCGTCAAGGTGACCGACTTCGGGATTGCGCGGGCGCTCAACGACCCGAACCCCGGCGAGCGTCAGTTGGTGGTGTGGGGCAGCCCTCATTATTTCGCGCCGGAGCAGGCGCGCGGCGAAAAACCAACCACTGCCTCGGATGTTTACTCTATTGGGATTGTGTTGTTCGAGATGCTGACAGGGCAGCTTCCCTACACGGGCGCGAATCAGCAGGAATTGGCGTTGGCACACCTGCGCGAGCGGGTGCCGCTGGTCACCGAAGTCAACCCGGCGGTGCCGCAGGCGCTCGAACGCATTGTGTACAAGCTGATGAGCAAAGACCCTGATGCACGCTACCGCACGGCGGATCAGGTGGGGAATATATTGACAAACTACCGTGAGCGTGGGCGCGAAAACACGGTCACCAACGCGCGCGTCAATCAGCCGATAGCACCGCCCGCTGCATCGCCGCAGAA
>JAADYY010000523.1 GCA_010092805.1 Chloroflexota bacterium
CGGCGTGCGCGATCCGCTGGCGCTGCGCCAGAAGCTGCCCTATGTGGATGTGTTCCTGCCGCCGTCTGAGCCAGGGCCGATGGTCGAGTTTCTGCGCAGCCGCATGACGGAATCCGAACTGCTGGCCCAGGAAGCACAGGCCAGGCAGCAACGCGACGCCCTCCAGGACGGCGACTTGATCCTGCCCGCGCACGAACAGGGCAGCTTGATCAGCGCGCATGTGCCGGTGGTCTACGGTTGCTCGCACGCCTGCTCGTTCTGCATCATTCCGTTCCGGCGCGGCGTCGAGCGCAGCCGTAGCGTTGGCGAGATCGTGGCGCATGTGCGCAGCCTGGCCCGGCAGGGCGTCCAAGAGGTGACGCTGCTGGGCCAGATCGTCGACCGCTACGGCAAAGACATCGAGGACGGGCCGGATCTCTCGGATTTGCTGCGGACGGTGCATGATGTCGCTGAGGAAACGGGGCTGGCACGCATCCGCTTTCTGACCAGTCACCCGAATTGGATGACCGACAAGCTGCTCGACACCGTCGCGGAACTGCCGCGTGTGATGCCGCATATTGAGGTGCCCGTACAGGCGGGCGACGACACGGTGCTCGAACGGATGAAGCGTGGTTACACCGCCGATCAATACCGGGCGTTGGTCGCCAACATCCGCGCGCGTATCCCCAACGTCGCCATCCACACCGACATCATCGTCGGCTTCTGCGGCGAAACCGACGCGCAGTTCCAGCAAACCTATAATCTGCTGGCGGAACTCAAGCTGGACAAGGCACATCTGGCGCGCTACAGCCCGCGCCCACACACCGTCAGCGCGCGGCGCATGGACGATGACGTGCCGGAAGCAGAGAAGAAACGCCGCCATCAAGCGCTGGAAGATTTGCAGGCGCAGGTCGTCGGTGCCATCAATCAGCGCTATCTCGGCCAGACTGTCGAGGTGCTGGTTGAAGAGGCACACAAGGGTAAATGGCGCGGGCGCACACCGCAGAACAAGCTGGTGTTCTTCGAGGACGACCGCGATTGGCGTGGGCAGTTGGTCGATGTCGAGATCGTTTGGACCGGCCCCTGGAGTATGCAGGGCCGCCTGCCGAAACCCCAGCCCACCAGCGATCCGCTGGTGGTGATGGCTGGCCCCGCCGCCGATTGACCGGGACGGGGTGATGTTTCAACATCGTGCCATCGTCTCAATGGGGAATGGTTTGTTTTTCGCATATACTAGGGTGGGAAATACGCTGATCGCCCTATTTAGAGTCTGTGGTCAACCGCTGTTGGCGCGGGAGTGACCCACACAATTGGAGGATCACGCACGATGCCACCAGAGAAGAGTGGACTCTACTATCCGAACAAATTCGCCCGGCTCGCCATTGTGGCGTTGGAAGATGTGATGGGCAAGAACGGGTTAAACACGCTGCTGAACTTGTCGAAACTGCCCGAACTCATCGACAACTACCCGCCGGACACCCTCGATAAAGCCTTCGACTTCGCCGATTTCACCTCGCTGAACATCGCGCTGGAAGATATGTTTGGCCCACGCGGCGGGCGTGGGTTGGCGCTGCGCGCGGGCCGCCAAATCTTCTCC
Source organism: Chloroflexota bacterium (assembly GCA_010092805.1). GTDB lineage: Bacteria > Chloroflexota > Anaerolineae > Aggregatilineales > Phototrophicaceae > Flexifilum. The sequence continues at coordinate 1,577 of JAADYY010000523.1, forward strand.
GGTGGGCTGAGTTCGTTCGGCGCGTTGGCCGGGGTCACGGATGTGGCGTTCAAGGTGCTGCCGCTCAACGCCAAGCTGAAAGTCGGCGTGCCCGCGATGGCGAACATCTTCCGCGAATTTTCCGACCAGGTGTCGAACGTCCATGATGAAGGCAGCGACAAGATCATCTACACGATGGAGACTTGCGCGCTGTGCTGGAACCGCAAATCGGACAAGGCGGTTTGCTACATGGGGCAGGGGCTGCTGCAAGAGGGCCTACAATAGTTGTCCGGCGGGCGCGAATTCAAGGTCGATATGACTACGTGCATCGCCAAAGGCGACGAGATGTCGCGCTTCGTCATTTACAAGGAGCCGATTGGCTGAGCCACAGGGCGTCGTTGTTCAACATTTAAGCCGCACATGATCTGCAACCACATGCTTTAGACTTTGGGTGCCCAGCGGACGGCGTCCGGCGGCGATAATGCGCCGCAGTGGGCACAGGTATGCACGACACTACGGGAGGATCACGCAGAATGCCAACGGAAAAAAGCGGGCTGTATTATCCAAACAAATTCGCCCGGCTCGCCATCGAAGCGATGGAAGAGATCATGGGCAAGAACGGCCTTCACGCCATTCTCAACCTCGCGGGGCTACAGGAATATGTCGATAACTACCCGCCAGACAACCTCGACAAAGCCTTCGACTTCGCCGACTTCACGGCGCTGAACATCGCGCTGGAAGATATGTATGGGCCGCGCGGTGGGCGCGGGTTGGCGCTGCGCGCGGGCCGCGCGATCTTTGCGGGTGGGCTGCGCTCGTTTGGCGCGCTGGCCGGTGTGGGCGATCTCGCGTTTAAGGTGCTGCCGCTCAACGCCAAGCTGAAAGTCGGCGTGCCCGCGATGGCGAACATTTTCTCGCAGTTTTCCGATCAGGTGTCGAACGTCCACGACGAGGGCGACGACAAGATCATCTACACGATGGAGACCTGCGCGCTGTGCTGGAACCGCAAATCGGACAAAACCGTCTGCTACATGGGGCAGGGGCTGCTGCAAGAGGGCTTACAGTGGCTGTCTGGTGGGCGCGAATTCAAGGTCGATATGACCACATGCATCGCCAAAGGTGACGAAATGTCGCGCTTCGTCATCTTCAAAGAACCCATTAACTAACCCACC
>JAADYY010000086.1 GCA_010092805.1 Chloroflexota bacterium
GTCCATCACTGTCGAAGCGATCAACCATGTATTAGCAACCCAATACCCGACCCTGCAAAGCAGTGGCCATCTGGATGGGCGGCTGAAACTGCCGCAAACGCTGGCGAAGCTCACCCCAGAGCATCGTATGGCGATCCTCGAATTCAACACGACTCAACCGGGCGAAATGCAAGCGATGATTGACGCAATCCAGCCGCAGGTTGGTGTCGTCACCAACTTACGATTGGCCTACACCGACCGTTTTGAAAACCCAGACCAGTTCGCCAAAGAAACCGCGCTGATGATCGAAAAGCTGCCGCCCGACGGTCTGGCTGTGCTCAGCTACGATGATGATCAGGTGCGCGAGATGGCCATTCGCGCGGCGGCGCGCGTGCTCACCGTGGGGCTGGAGGGTTTTGGCGCGGATCTTATCGCGTACAACATCGTCGTGGGCACCACCCGCACCGGCTTTGATTTGCGCTACGGCGATGAGCGGTTCGTGGGTCGGTGGACACCGCTGCTGGGTAAGCACCGCCTGTACAGCATTCTCACGGCGGTCGCGGTGGGTGTGCATTACGAGATCGCGCCAACCGAAGCGCTGCGCGCGCTCACCGAGATGCAGCCGCTGCCAGGGCGCATGAATCCGCTCAACGGCAACGGCGGATCGCTGCTCATCGACGACTCGTTCAGCGCCGACCCGCAGTCCACACTTGCGGCGCTTGAGTGGCTGCAAGCGGTCACTGAAGGCAGCCAGCAACGTGCGATTTTTGTGCTGGGCAATATGGATAATCTCGGCGGGTTCACGCAGCGCGGGCACCGGATGGTGGGCCAGCGGGCCTCGGAGTTCGTTGATATGTTCATCACAGAAGGCACCGATGCCGCATTGGCCGGGCGTGCCGCCCTCGATCAAGACATGGAGCCGCGCAAAGTTGCGATCACGTACAGCATTCAGGATGTCCTGAATCAACTCCAAGCCACCTCAAAGATCACCAGCGATGACATTATCCTCGTCAAGGGCGGCCCGTCGGCGCGGATGGAACTCGTCAGCCAAGCGCTGCTCGCCGATCCAGCCGATGAGCGGCAACTGCCACGCAACGCACAGCTCACCGAAGCGTCGTCCTTTCTGCGCCCCACACATCCCAGTTGGGTCGAGATCGATCTGGCGGCGTTGGCGCGCAATGTCCGCGCGATCAAAGACCTGACCGGGCCAGAAATCACGCTGATCGCTGTTGTCAAAGCGGATGCCTATGGTCATGGCGCGGTCGCGGTCGCGCGGACGGCGCTGCTCAATGGGGCGGCGTATCTGGCTGTGTCGTCGATCAACGAAGCGCTGGAGCTGCGTGAAGCGGGGATCGAAGCGCCGATTCTGATCGTCAACTATGTGCCAGTGCAGGCGATGCGCCAGGTGGTCCGCCAAAACCTGACGGTCACACTCTATGATTTGGAGTTGGCCCGCGCCTATAACCGGGCAGCGCGCGAGGCCGGCGGCGTGCTGAAGAGTCACGTCAAGATCGATACAGGGATGGGGCGGCTGGGGGTGATGGCGGGCGAAGCCGTCGCCTTTTTTCGGCATCTGCTCAACTTGAACAACATCGAAATTGAGGGCATCTATACGCATTTCTCGACGGCAGACGACGATCTTGACCACGCGAACGAGCAGTTGCGTGTATTCAAGAGTGTGGTCACGCCGCTGCGTGCCTCTGGTTACAACTTCAAATACATCCATGCCGCCAACACCGCCGCCATGCTCACGCTGCCAGCGAGCCATTTCAATGCGGTGCGTGTGGGGCTGGGGATGTACGGGTTGTCGCCATCAGCGAAGGCGCGGCTGCCAGAAGCGTTCACACCGGCACTCACCTGGAAGACCATGATCGCGCAGGTGAAGACTCTGCCGCCCGGCCACCCCGTCGGCTATGGCAACACCTACCGCACCGCCACGCAGGAGCGGATTGCAGTGCTGCCCGTCGGCTACGCGAATGGCTTTCGCCGCTCGCCGCACCATTGGGGAAAGGTGTTGGTTCAGGGCGAGTTCGCACCGATCATCGGGCGAATCAGCATGGAGAAGTTGGTGATCAATGTGTCGCAAATCCCGGAGGTGGCAATTGGGGATGAGGTGGTGCTGCTGGGGCGTCAAGGCAACGCCCGCATCACCGCCGACGACATCGCAGACCGGCTGGGCACCATCAGTTACGAGGTCTTGACGACCATCCTCCCCCGTGTTCCGCGCCGCTAATCACGGCGAGGCGTGCCAATGTGCAGCACGCCTCACGTGATCTGGGTGCTCAAGCACCTGCGCCGATGATCTGGCGGATGCTCTCGGCGATGTCGTCGGGCGTAGCGCTGAACGAGTAAATCGCGCGCAGTTGGCGGTCACGGTCGATCAAGTACGAAGCCGTCGAGTGATCGACCAAGTAGTTATCACCGCGCCCTTCATCGGTGCGCAGCGCATAATACAGCCCATAATCCGGCGTGATCTGCGCCAACGTGACCGGGTCGCCGCTCATGCCGATAAATTCCTCATCGAAGTTGCGCAGGTAGCGCGCCAGCGTCTCCGGCGTATCGCGCGCCGGGTCAACGCTCACGAACAGCACATTGAGATCATCGGCCAATTCACCGAGATTTTGCTCAATGCGGCGGTACTCGGCGAGCGTCAGCGGGCAGAAATCGGGGCAGTGCGTGTAACCGAAGAAGATGGCCGTGTAACTGCCCTGCAAATCGCTCAGGCTGAGATCGTCGCCGGGGGCTTCGCCCAGCGTGCTCGGCAGCGTGAAATCCATGACTTCACGCGCCGGTTCGATCAGCGTGACGCCCGGTACCTGCGGCGCGGGCGGGGTATTCAGCGCGTTCCGCAGATTGATGAGCAGGACAATCCCGATCAGTAGAATGCCACTGACCAGCAAGCCCAGCAGAATATAGGCAGCGGTGTTGCTGCGCGGTTGGGTTGGTTGGGTTGGGTTCGGGGCGGTTTGTTCGGTCGATGGGTCGGTTGGTGATTGCTGCATATCCGGTTGCAGATTTGGCGTTTCCGTCGCCATGCAGTGCCTCCAGAAACTCACGAAAAGTGGGGTGGAACCGCACGCGTCGCACTGATGCGCGCTTCCTTGTGATAATTGTAACATAGTGATACCGTCGTTGCCCACAAGCGCGCTGGCTGCGGCCCTGGGAGCGGGACTTCAACCCGTGTTTCGCTCCCTGAGGGCCGGGGGATGAGGGCCAAACAGCCAGCCGATCCATTCGCCCCCATTTCCGAATGCGCCCGCTGGCTGTGCGTTGGTGGGCTTGGCGTATAATGTGAACAATCGACCGCGCAAGTTGACGAGGAGACGCCCATGACTTGGCTGCTGCGAATCGCCCAATGGATGATTATCGGAATGACCCTTAGCGTAATCCTATTGATGGGCGCGCTGGCATTGGGCAGCGCGCGCGCGGTGAGCACGGTTGCGTTCATCTCCAACCGCGATGGTCAAACGCAGCTCTATTTATTGGATGTGGATCATGGTGTGGTGCATAACATCAGCCGCAAGATCGACGATGACTCGCAGCTTGAGGTCACCACGTTCAGTTGGTCACCAACCAGTGAGCACATCGCCTATATCGGCGCTGCCCGGCTCAACTTCGACCTGTATGTACTCGATGCTGACGGGGCAGAACTGCGGCTGTTGGCGCAAACCCGCGCCGCCGACGTACGCCCAAGTTGGTCGCCGGATGGCGCGGCACTGGCCTATCACGCCACCACCGCAGGCTTGAACAACGACGTGTTCACCATTGCGCTTGATGCCTCCACCCCGCGTAACCTCACCCGCACATTCGCGGGCGACAATCATCGCTGGCCGCAGTGGTCGCCAGACGGCCAGCAGATCGCGTTTTATTCCGATGCCGATGACGCGCTCGACATCTTCGTGCTCGACACAATGCCGGGCGCGGCCCCGCGTAACCTGACCAATGGCGAAGTCTTCGCGCGTGCCCCCGATTGGTCACCCGACGGCGCGCGGGTTGCCTTCAACACCTTCGGCATTCTGTACACCGTCGCCCCCGACAACCGCCACATCACCGAACTGCTCCGCACCGAAGACGGCTTCCGGCGCACGTTCTGGTCGCCCGACGGCACGCAGCTCGCGCTGTCGTGGTCGGGCAATCTACATATCGTCAGCGCCGATGGCAGTCATCCGCCGCGCCAATTGACCGAGCAGCTCACCGTCGCTGAAGAGATCACCTGGTCGCCAGACGGATCGCGGCTGGTTTTCAGCGGCTTTACGGCGAGCGGCAGCCGTGATCTATACATGATCAACGCCGATGGCAGCGGGCTGCGCCGCCTGACGACTCATCCGGCCCTGGACATGGCCCCGGCTTGGCGACCGTAGCATCTGCACGCACCGATGATCGATCACGCCGCCGCACGACGTATAGAATAGGGGTATACTCGGTGCGTTATCCCCGCCGAGCCAGGAGCAGGCACATGACAGAGACGAACAAGTGGCAAGTGTTCTTTGACCGCCACGCCAGCAAATACATGGACGAACCCTTTGTCAAAGGCACACAAGCAGAGGTCGATTTCCTCATCGCACACCTGAACCTCACCACCGACCAGCGCATCCTCGATATGGGCTGCGGCACCGGGCGGCATGCACTCGAACTGGGCCGTCGTGGGTACCACGTGACTGGGGTCGATCTCTCTGGTGGAATGCTGGCGCAGGCGCGGCAGATCATGCAAGCGGAAGGCATCACGACCCTGACCTTTCAGCAGGCAGACGCGACCCGCTATACGACCGCTGCCCCCTTCGACCGCATCTACTGCGTCTGTGAAGGATCGCTCGGGTTAGTCGGCGCAGGCAGCGACCCACATGAGCACGATATGGCGATATTGCGCAATCTCTATGACGCGCTGAAACCCGGCGGGCGGATGCTAATCACGGTGCTGAACGCCATGCGCCACATCCGGCAGTACCAGCAAGCCGATGTCGAGGCGGGCATCTTTGACCCGGTGACACTGACGGAAGCCGGCACATTGTCCACCGGCGAAGGGGACGATGTGGTCGAAATTGACACCGTGGAACGCGGCTTCGTGATCCCCCAACTACGGCTGATTCTTCAGGTCGTTGGCTTTGAGGTCGAGCACATCGGTGGCGGCACAGCGGGCAATTGGGGCATTCGCCCGTTGCAGCTCGACGAATACGAGATCCTGGCGGTTGTCAACAAGCCTGAATAGAGGCCAAACGTGAGCGAGACAAGCCTGCTCGCTCACGCCCGCCGCCTTCATCGGCTTGGCGAGTTTAGTGCCCCTTAACACGGTTGCCAGTTCAGATCCCCGGCATACTGGTGTGTGACCTTGCCATGTTCATCGAGCGCAAACAGATATAACCAGCGGTTGTCCACCAATTGCCGCACTGCCGCATGTTTAGCAATGATGTCGTTCATCGCATGGATAGGGGCTTCGATCATCACGTTCAGGCGCAGCGGCTCATGAACGTAGTTTTCGCCGTCGTGAACCGACTGCCACGGCAGCCCAACACGCAGATCTCCCCCGTTCCCTTCCAGCACCCCCAACGTACCAACCACGTTGTGCAATACTTTGTTGCCGCTGCCAAAGAACTCGTTATCCACCGTTGAACCGTAATATTGTAAGTTGATCCAGCTAGCGACGACCATCGGCGCGGTCATAATGAGTTCCAATACACCGAAGCCCTCGTCCTGCTGCCAATCATAAGTGTGCAGGAAGGAACGCCCCTTCAGGTCAACCCCGGCGGTGTGTTCACGCGGGGCGACGATGAACGCGGCACATCCCGCCAGACCCCACTCTGGGCGCACCTGCGACCAATCCCGGCTGCGATGCACCACTGATTGATCGGTATTCGCTCCGGTTTCGATCTTGAGCAGCGCGGCGCGTTCAGCGCGGGCCAGTTGCCCGGCCTGCACCAGATGTTCCTCAAGCTGGGCGATGTCATCCGCGTGGCTGGCCGGAACAGCGCTTTTGTCGAAAAGCGCGACTTCGTCGGTGGTGGTATCGTGCAGGGCTGCCATAAAGATCGTGTCTGCTGGGATGGGGATACCCCGCTCCCGCAAACCCTCACGAACGCCCGGATCGTTGAGCACTTGCGCCGCCACCCGCGCATTCGCCTCGCCCGTGTGACCGCCGCACGCGCCGCAGTCCAGGCCCGTCGCATAAGGATTGTTGACGGTGGTCGAGCCATGCCCGGCCAGCAGCACGATCCGGGCAAAATGATCCGTCAGGGACATCGCTTTCAGTACGCCTTCAGCCACATCGAGCCGCTGTGCCGGGGTCATGCCCATGATCCGGTCGTTCATTTCGTGTGCGGCGATGTTCGGCCCCAAGCGGGTTTGTGTCTGCTTGTCCAGCCCGAAGGTTGCCGGATGTGGCACTGGGCGACCGCGCCCCAGCGTATCCACCACCAGCCTCTTGAGGTAGGCCAGCCCGACCGGCCCAACGAACCCGAAGCACGACACCGCGCCAAACTTGAACATCCGCCAGGCCTTTGTCACCCGCTGGGTGATGCTGCGCCTTGCGGTGATCGCCGCGATCTCATCCTCGGAGGCCCCGCCCACCGCCTCCGTGATCACGAACTGCGGCGTCAGCAGCACCGGGCATTGCGCGCCGCCCTCTGTGTCTCCCAGGCGCACATACTCGATGGGGAAGCCGAAGAACCCGGCAAACCCGATGGTTTCTACACCATCGGTGACCGTTTCCAGCGCCCGCCGAAAGACCTCGGAACGCACATCAATGCAGAAGGCCGCCTGCACCTGCTTCCGCGCGCCGGATTGTGTCCGTTTTGGCACGCCGAGTCGCGCGAAAAGCTGGCGTTGATAGGCTTTTTCAAACGCGCGCTGGAGCAAAAGATCGCCAGCGAGTGCAACCTGTGTCGTTTCGTCCAGTGCATCACGACCCAGCGTGGACTTCTGCGTGTTCCAGGCTTGAGCTACACCCTTGCCTGCGAATGCCTTCAGCAGCGCCACCTCCCAAACCAACCGGATCGCCAGCAGATCGGTGAGCGTGTCGTCCGCGCCCCCGTAGAGTTCGGCTTCCCACAGGTGATAGCGGGCATAGCTTGCCCAACCGTGTATCGTCAGCAGCAAGCGATGCAGGTAAGCATCCACCCCATTGGCGGGAATATCGAGGATGTCGAGCGCGGCAGCAATGGTCTCCATGGCGGATTCCGGTAGACTGCGCACCGTCTCACGAAAACCCTGAACACCGCGCACACGTGGCGTGCGATCATAGGCTGCTTCGGCGCGCCAGGCAGCATAGGGCGGCAGGTTGGCCCAGGGAGATTTCCAGTAGGATTGCCCCTGGTCGAAATACGCCCCCGCCCAGGACGAGATCGACTCGATGACAAATTCGCCCCAATCTGTGCCGGTCACTTCCTGCGCCACAGCAGCGACAGTGGGCACTGTTTCGAATGTGATGTCGGGTGCGTCACGCAGCGCAAACGCCTTGAGCGCGGCTACCGTGCCCGGCGCGCCAGCGGACAGATTGCCTTCCGCCAAGGCTGCCTCAAGATCGGCATCGGTGATGCGCCCATGTTGAATGGCGCGCGCATAGAAGGCGCGCGGGGCGGTCATGCGGGCACCAGCCCGGCGACCCAGGAGCTGTGCGGCGGCCTCAACAGGCTGTTCGAGCAAGCCCAGGTAGGGGTTCACCGCCACGAAATGACGTAGCGGCCAAAGCGGCGCAATACGGCGTCCGGCTTGATCGACCGCCGCCCGGATCGCATCGAACGCGAGGCCGTCGGTCTGTTTTTCGACGGTGCTCGTTTCAGGTTGGGATTGGTTTTCACGTAAGCGAAAATCCATCTTATTTTTTTCCTCCAGATGTTGAATTTCAGGGGTTAACGCCCCACACGGATGAATCGGTCGAACAAGGCATTGGCGTAGAAGCCGTTCTTGAGGTGGACGTAGAACACCCGCCACGCCGGACGATTAACCAGCGCGGGCAGCAGCGCACTCAGCAAGGTCACACTGCCGAAAGCGACCACCGCCAGCACCATTGCGATCAACGTCGGGGTATCCGGGGTGGGGAAGACAGCGACCACATCGCCCAGCAATGCCGCCCCGCTGAGTTCAAGGGCGAAGAAAGCGAGCGTCACCAGCACCGCCATCAGCGCTGTGCGTCCGATGACGATGAGCGGCGCTCTGCCGGTCGTGCCCTTCACCAACAGGTAGGCGACGGCGATTGCAAAGATCGCACCGAGGGCGGTTTCGCCCGGTCGTTTGGTGATGTCGATGCCCAGCGTGGTGGCTATCACCAGAAACACAGCGAGCGACGCCGCCAGATTCGCCAGCAGACTCAACGGATGCGGCACCGTGTTCAGTTTCTGGGTGCCGGTGTTCCGCACATATTCGACGATACTGCCTGAAGACAGAAAAGCATGAGCTTTGTAAAAAGAATGGGCGATCAAGTGCATGATGGCGACGCTGTGCGCCCCAAACCCGCACAGCATTAACATGAAGCCCATGTGCGCGGCGCTGGAATAGGCCAGGGAAACTTTGACGCCACTCTGTGTGATCATGGCGGACGAGGCGAAAATCGCCGTGAAGCCGCCAACAGCCATCAACAGGATCAACGATGGGGTGGACAAAAAGACCAGTTCGCCGAGGCGCACAACCAGGAACGTCCCCGCATTGAGCAGCCCGGCGTGCAGCAGGGCCGAAACCGGAGTCGGCGTCTCCATCACTTCCAGCAGCCATCCGTGGAACGGGAACATCGCCGACTTCAGGGCGGCAGCAAGCACCACCAGAATCGCAGCGATCCCGACGCTGCCGGGGGCCGTACCCGCAGCCAAAGCTTCGCTGGCCGCCGCATGGATTGCGCCAAGATCGGTTGTGCCGAAGGTCTGCGCGATCAACACCGCCGCACCCACCAAACAGACATCGCTCGCACGGGCAACGATAAATTTCTTCCGCGCAGCCCGGATCGCGCGCGGGCGCTCTGGGTAGAACACCAGCAGTTGATGCAGCGCAAAGCTCATCCCAATCCATGCCAGAACGAGCTGCCACAGATTGCCCGACAAGACCAGCAGCAGCACCGCGCCAATTGTCAGGTACAGGCGGCTGAAAAACACGGTCTGGCGCGGGTCACCGTCCAGATAGTTGCGGCTGAATTGGATCAGCAACACACCCAGGAACGTCACCAGCCACACCATCAGAATGCTCAGCGCATCCAGACGGAGCGCCACGCCCACCTCGCCGATGCCAATCACCGGGCTGACCATTGCCCCAGACGTAAAGACAACAGCCCCTACCACCAGCGATCCTACAAATGCCCCTAAGGTGGCAGCGCGCCCAAAGCGGAATACCTGATCAACCGAGCGTGACAAATTCAGCGGCACCATGAGTGCCACCAAAATCAAAGAAAGCGGTGCCAGATAACCGACGAGCGCTAGATTTGCCACTTCACCCCCTACCATGAAGTAAGCTCTCCTGCTGTTTTTGAAAGACGGTTAAAAGTGTCATACGAGAGACGATCAGAAAAATATATGTATCCGACGCAAACGTTCAATTATTCCGAAGAGTATACATGCAATGTTCAACGACTACCATTTGCATCAGGGCAAGCGCATCACACTGCGTGAACTGACGGATGAGGTGGAAGTCGTCACTGAAGGCGGGGACCCCCAGGTTAGCGGAAGCGAACCGTTAGCCCCAAACCTCACTATTCAAAACTTCGCTCATTATGTGGAATTGACAGCCTATTCTCAGCGGTCTGCATTAGAACCGCTATTGACCGAACGCAAGGGTTAGCTTTTGCGGTAAAC
>JAADYY010000087.1 GCA_010092805.1 Chloroflexota bacterium
GAATATGGCTGCATGGGCGACCTAGGGTTGCACACCATGCACATTCCGCTGCGAGCGGGGTGGGTGCCTCACACCATCCACGCCAGCTTGAGCAACATCGTGACGCAGCGCTACAACGCCGACGGGGAACTCGTCCCGTGTGAGACCTGGGACAATGCGACACTTGCTTGCGCTGTGCAGACGGATGATCAGCAGTTCCCGCTGTACCTGCAAACCTACCGCATCGCACCGGGCGAAACGAATACCTGGTACATCCGCATCCTGGGCACCGAGTTCAGCGCGGAGTTTTCGACGAAATACCCGAAATCTCTGCGTTACATGGCATATCAATCGGGGCAGGAGCAGGCCTGGCAAACGGTCGATCTCGGCTATCAAACTGCTTACCCGACGATCACAGGTGGTATTTTTGAATTCGGCTTCACGGATGTCATTCTGCAAATGTGGGCCGCGTTCTGCGACCAACTCGCCAATGGGCGCGATCAGATGAAGCAGCCGTATCACTGCGTGACACCGGAAGAAACCGCGCAGCACCATCAGATTCTCACCGCAGCGCTAATTTCACACAGCGAAGATCGCGCAGTGGCGGTCACCGGGCCGACAACATAACTGGGCAGTATCGAACACACAGCGAGATTGGCAACATCACCCCGTCATGTTCGATCTCGCTGTGATTGTTTGGAAATAATAGGATTAGAACAGTGGACGAGTCCGATATTATTGTCAGCGGGCATCTGTGCCTTGATTTGATTCCCAAAATGGATCATGTGTCGCTGAGCGCGCTGTCATTGCCGGGGCGGTTGTATGAGGTTGGCCCCCTGGCATACGCCTCTGGCGGTGCGGTCTCGAATTCGGGGCTTGCACTGCATCGCCTCGGCGTCGATGTCCGATTGATGGCAAACGTTGGCGCGGATATATTCGGAAAAGCGATTATATCGTCATTTGAAGAACGTGACCCTTCATTGAGCCAATTCATTTCCGTCCGCGAGGATCAAGCGACATCGTACACAGTGGTGCTTTCGCCAGAGAATGTAGATCGAATTTTTCTGCACTGTACAGCCACCAACGCGGCTTTCAACTCAAATGATGTGAATTATGATCTGGTGGCGCAGACGAAGATTTTTCATTTTGGCTATCCGCCAATCATGCCCGCCATGATCGAAAACGACGGCGACGAACTCGCGCGGATGTTCAAGTTGGCCCATGCGACAGGCGCGGTCACGTCACTGGATACCTCAGTGCCCGATCCACAGGGCCTGAGTGGGCGTGTCGATTGGCACAAAATAATGGCGCGCACCCTCCCATCCGTCGATATTTTTGTGCCAAGCATCGAGGAGATCATGTTCATGCTGCGGCGCAGCGATTACGATGCGTGGGAACCTGATATTCTCGGTCATCTCACAGCCGAGTATCTGACCGAGTTTGCTGATGCGCTGCTGGCGCAAGGCCCGGCGATGGTTGGTTTCAAGCTGGGGGAATTGGGGATCTTTCTGCGTACCGCGTCGCACGAACGCTTGGCGAAGCTCCAACGAGTCCCCGTAAATGAAACGTGGGCGGCTGTGCGGCTGTGGCATCCGGCGTTCAAAGTCGAAGTGGCTGGCACGACTGGCGCGGGCGATGCGGCATACGCCGGACTGTTGGCGGGGATCCTCAAAGGGCTGCCGCCGCAGGAGGCCATTCGGTGGGCATGTGCGGTGGGTGCTTGCAATGTCGAAGCGCCGGATGCCACCAGCGGAATCCGCACGTGGACGGAGACTCAAGAGCGCTTGAGGGCTGGATGGGCTACACTGGATAGTCGATTACCCGGTTTTTGATCTTTCAGGAGTTGCATCGACATGACAACGACAATCACGCCCGGACGGTGGCGCGGACTCAAGACGACCAGCAGCGATCAATCCATCTTTACGATAGTCGCCTTCGATCAGCGCGGCTCATACCGCAAAATGCTGCCAGAAAACACCACTTATAATGAAGCGGTGCGCATCAAACGCACGATTGTTTCGGCCTTGTCGGTGCGTGCTAGCGCTTTTCTGCTTGACGCACAGTATGGCCTGCACCCCGCGTTGGATATGTCTGGTTCGTGTGGCTTGTTATTGTCGTATGAGAAGAGCGGCTATACAGGCGACTCCACGTATCGTCGTGTCGCCTTCGATCCAGATTGGACTTTAGCGAAGATCAAGCGCGTTGGGGCGTCAGCGGTCAAGATGCTGGTGTACTATCACCCTGACGCTGGTGAATTGGCTGACGAACTGGATCAGTTAATCGCAAACGTCGCCAATGATTGTCACCAGCTCGATTTACCGCTGTTTTTGGAGCCGATGTCGTACAGCATCGATGCGACCATCGGAAAGGACAGCGACGCTTTCGCCAAGATTCGCCCGCAAGTGGTGCGTGATACGGCCAAGCGGTTGAGCAAAGCGGGCGCGGATATTCTCAAGCTGGAATTTCCACATGATGCGGCATTTAACCAGGATCTCGATGAATGGCGCGCGGCGTGCGAAGCAATCAGCACGGACTGCGCGGTACCCTGGGTGCTTCTGAGTGCAGGCGTCGATTTTGAGACATTCGCACAACAGGCGCAAATCGCGTGTGAAGCCGGGGCGAGCGGGTTCCTGGCCGGGCGCGCCATCTGGAAGGAAGCGGTCACGATGACCGATGCAGAACGCGCGCAGTTTCTCGAGGTGACTGCGCTCCCGCGTCTGGAACAACTTATCACAACCGCGCACGATCACGCGCGTCCCTGGTCGGATTTCTACAGCTATGAAGCGCCGTCCGAGGAGTGGTTCAAGACCTACGCGGCGGATTGACCCCATTGCGATAGTTCGCCATCGGGATGGGGGTTTTATGGCCCCCACTCCCGATAATCACATTACTCATGATAAAAAGATTTATCACTGATTAACGCGAAGCAGGCTACACATCCAAGCGGAATGGACTGAAGCGCGTCTGATGATCGTAGGCGTCCTCATTTTCGGCAGCTTTCAGAC
>JAADYY010000524.1 GCA_010092805.1 Chloroflexota bacterium
CCGAGCCGGTCTTGGGCAGCGTCGCTTCGCTGCAAGATGTCAATGTGCGCTCTGGGCCGGGCATCGACTTCCCGGCGATTGATGCGCTCCAGCCCGGCACACTCATCGAGGTGCTGGATCAAAACGCCGAAGGCTCGTGGCTAAATATTCGTATGACAGACGAGGAAGAGGGCTGGATTTCGGCGACGTTGGTGCGCCTGCAAGATACCTCCACGCCCATCCCGTCGGGCACCCCCACGCCAAATCTCACGGCGCTGGCGCTGGGCACGCCGCTGCCGACCGCGCTGTTTGGCGGCGGTACGATCACGCCGACGCCACCCAGCAGCATCGTCACCCCCACCGCCATCCGCGAGATTGCGCTGGCGACCGCTGCCCCCAACGCCGCCGCGGACGACACTGCGCCCGCGCTGCCTGATCTGGCAAGTATCGGGTTGACAGCGACCGCACTCGCGGGCGGGCTGCCCCCCACGCCAGATCGCCCGGTGGGCGGCCCCACTGGCGGCCCGCGCATCGACGGCTCACCGACGCGCCCGCCAACCGCCAACCCCAACGCCAGCGCGCAGCAGGGCGTCGATGTGCTGGCGTACTGCGACGACCGCAGCTATGGGTCGCCGCCGCCCAGCGATCTCGGCGCGGGATCGACCATCGATGTGTTCTGGAGCTGGTTTGCCACCACCCGCGCGTTCATCAACGATCACCTGGATGCGGTGAGCTACACCGTCACGGTGAATGGTGAGCCGCTGAACTGGCGGCAGTTCCAAACGAACATCCGCCAACCGGACGGCGGCGACTATTTCGTGTACTGGTTCGTCCCTTACGGGCCGCTTGCGCCCGGCGAGTACCGCATTGAGTACAGCGTGAGTTGGTCGCGGGCCATCAATGATGGTTATGCGCAGTTTGGGCCGGGCACGGGCATCCCCAGCCAATCGGGGAGCTGCACCTTCGTCGTGCGCTGATCGCACGCCTGATCGATCACGGCGGAGGCGCAGATCTGTGCGTTTCCGCCGCTGTACCTGCCTGCTTGCCCCAGAATTTCCCAATCGGACTATCAAACCTTATAATAACGTTAAAGACTTCAAGCCTCGATCTGCCGACCGCTGTGCGCAGCGATCCGCGACAGATCGACTCAACTCAGGGAGATAAGCCGATGGCAAACGGCGGCGGCTTTGTTTTGACTGGCCCGGTGCGCGATTTCGACAACCAGGTGACGCGGCCCTATGACCCGGACTCCGGCAGCCTTGAGATCGCTGCGCCGAACGGGGCGGTGATCATCGCGCCCATTGCCGGGTTGGTGGTGGCGGTCAGCGCGTCTTCGGTGGCGATCTCGCTGCGCCTGGGCGATCAGGCGTACCGGGTGATCGTCGGTAATCTGCGGCTGGTGAGCGTCCCGGTGGGCACCCAGCTCGCCACCGAGCAGGTGATCGGTGAGGCGGGCGGTAACATCACGCTGGCGCTGCGGCAGGTGCTCGACCCGACGCCGCGCCTCGCCGCTGATGCCGTTGAGGTGCGCCCGACGGTCAACAACCTACGGCTGCGCGCCGCCCCGGTCAACGGGACGGTGATCGGCACGGTGACAACCAACGATGTCCTCGAGAGCCTGGAGGGGCGCGCGGTCACGCTGCAAAAAGTGGGCGTCAACGGGCAGTGGCTGAATGTGCGCACCGCCGCCGGGCAGGTGGGGTATGTGGCGGCGTGGTTTGTGCGCCTGGAGCCACTGCCGCCCGTCACCCCGAAGCCGCTGGTGCTGCGCCCCTTGCAGGATAATGTGCAAGTCCTCGCCCGCCCGATCAATGGCGCGCTGGTCGAAACGATTGGCACCGCCGACCTGGTGACGAGCCTCGAATCCGAAGCGAACACCCGGCGGAAACTCGGTGTGCCGTTTGAGTGGCTCAATGTTCAACTGGCCACACAGAAAACCGGCTACACATTGGCGGAGTTTCTGGGCGTGGAGGGGGAAATTGCCCCGCCGCCACCGCCGCCCGCGACCACGCCGATCACTGGGGTGAACCTCGATATTCTGCACCCGCTGGGCAAGCCCGCCGCCGACCGGATGCAGGGGTTGGGCTGGGTGCGGCTGCTGTACAACGTCTCGTTTAACCCGGATAACGGGACGTTTGGCAACACCGATCTCGGCCCGGTGCATGATCGCTACCGCCCGGTGATCGAAGCGTATGCCAATGCCGGCCTCAAGGTGCTGCTGGTGTTCACGCACCAAACCTACGGCGAAGGGCAGCCGGGCTTCCCGCTCTGGGAGCAGATGACCTCGCAGGATTGGCAGACGCTGAGCACGACCTTTGCCGGGATCGTTGGGCAGATCGCGCAGTTCTACGCCGCGAACGGGGACATCGTCCACGCCTACCAGATCTGGAATGAGCAGGACGCCCCGGTCGGGTCGCCGGCGTCGGTTTCGGTGCCGCCCAGCGATTACGGCTTCATGCTGACGGCAAGCATCAACGCGATCAAGGCCGTCGCGCCGAACGTCCCGGTGCTCACGGGTGGGCACAACAGCGGGCCGGGCAATGGGCGCAATTACGCACAAGCGACCTTCGCCGCCATGCCCGGCGGCGTGCGCCCGGACGGGATCGCTATACATCCGTATGGACGTGGCCCCGATCCGGGATCGCCGTATGCGAATTTCGGCCACATCGACGACGAAATCAACGCCTATACGTCGCTGCTGCCGAACACGCCCGTCTGGTTCACGGAGTGGGGGGTGCTCGACCGCGACTTCGACCCGCCCAGCGCGATCGCGCAGTACGCGACCGAGTTTGTCACCCATCTCAAAACGAACCAGCCCGGCAAAGTCGCGGCGGCGATCTGGTATGCGTGGGCGCAAGGGATGGACAACGGCTACGGCCTGGTCAACAGCAGCGATCAGCCGCGCCAACCGCTCTACGATCAGTTTCTGGCCGTCGGCGCGCCAGTCACCGGGGGGCGCGCTGGTGGATCTGGGCGAATTGCCGGCGGTGACACCCGCTTGCGCTGATCATCAAGCGGGCTGCCCTGGGGTATCCGGTGGGCTGCCCGGCACCCCGCCGAGCGGAATGGTCGCGTAAGTGATCCAGGGCAGCCCCGACTCGGCGACACCGTAATCCACGTTGATGCGGGCGACGCGGAACGTGACCGGGGTGTAGGGCGGGAACTCGGCGGCGGCGCACGCGGCTTCGCTGGCGAACTGCGCGGCGGTCACGTGAGGGATGATGTCTGGGCCATACGCGCCTTCGTACGGCGCGCAGTCCGGGAAGGCCGCTTGAATCCGCCGGAACAATGCGCGCACTGGCCCCGGATCGCTCAGTTCGAGATAGACGGCACGCGGAAAGTGATTGTAACCCCGCAGCGTGACATCGAAGGGGGGCACCTGCGCGCACAGCCCCCGCAGCCGTTGGCAGGCGGCCTCCAGCGCAGCGGCGGGCACGAATGGGAACAACACGCTGATATGCGCGGGCAGGTGCGATGGCAGTGTGGCGTCTGTGTAGCGGCGCAGCAGCGGCACCACCAGCGCTTGCACAGCGGGCGGCACCGGGATCACAATCGATGTGGTGATCTGCATCATCAGTCGAGCCAATTCACCGCTGCTGTGCCCGGCGCTTGGCCCGGTCGATGACCGCCTGATGGATGCGCGCTTCCCACGAATAGACGACGACCGTCCGCGCCAGCTTGTCGTGGAAGCTCTGCCGGCGGTTGTCGATCAACACCCACAGGTAGCCCAGCAGCAGCACCGCAGACACCCAATAGCCGACGTAGCGCACGAACGCCCGCCACACGCCAATCCGCTGGCCGTTCTTGCCGTAAATGCGGATGCCCATCAAGGCTTTGCCCGGCGTCTGGCCGATCAAGCTCCAGAAGAAGACGTAATACACCACCGGAAAATTCAGCGCGGCCAGGCCAACGACCGTGCCGACAAGTGGTTGCGTATTGACCATCTCGAAAACATCGACGTTGAAGAAGTTGCCGATCAACTGCCCGATGCCGACACTCACGGTATAAACCGCCGACACCACGACGATGTCGAGCAGGAAGGCGATGAAGCGCGTGACAAACCCGGCATACTGCCCCTGAAGATTGTACGGATCAAATGCTGCGTTATCCGTTGTTGTCATCATCCGACTCCTTTTCTCCCTGTGCTTGTAACCGGAGATCAGCGGGTGGCAGTTGATTGCGTGGCTGCCGCCGCAGCAAACGCCGCGCGATCCCTTCAACAACGCTGTCGGCGGTGACGGTGACTTCGCGCATGTTGTCCACGACTTCCTCCGCCAGCCCGATACTTTGCTGCTGGATCAGCGATTGCAGTTCCGGGTTTTTCGCCAGCTCTTCGAGGACTTCGTCGACGATTTCCTCCAGCGCCTTGCGGGACAGCGCCCGGCTGCGCGGCTCTTCCTGCTGGCCGATTTGCCGCCAGCGCTCGACCTCGGCTTCGACCTGCTGCGCCATCGTCTCAAGGTTCGCTTTGAACGGCTTGGCAAACGGACGCAGCAGCGGATTACCGGCCATGCGCTCGGCCATGTCGATGAGTGAGCGGGTGGACTGGCTGGGAAAATCCAGCCAGCGCGCCGTCTCCTGGCGGAGGCGATCCTGCGCGACAAACGCCAACCCGATCAGAGCGTGGCGCAACCGCTCGTGCTCAGCCGTTGGCGGATCATCCGCCGCAGCCGTCAGGGTGGCGGCTGTTTCGTGTTCCCACCGCTGCAACCGCTTGCTGAATTCGTCGGCCCCTTCCAGCACCGACCCCACGATCAAGCGCAGTGCTGCGTGCCCCATATCAAAGGGGGCTGCTGCCGTGTCCCGAGTTTCGTCGTCAATGTCGTTCAAGGTTGCACTCCACTCATGCTCGTTGGCGTGGCTGCTGTGGCTTGCGCCCGATCAGAAGTGTATTGCAGGAGTCAAACACGCGCCATGTGTGGTGGTTGGCGCTGCCCGGACTCATACACGGCTGAAATCAGGTTCAAATCGATGCCCAACCCACAACACGCGGATTCGGTGTAAGCTTAAATTGTGACTCTGGTCACAGATGCTGTTGGTCAATCGATTTGATTGTGTTTTGGCCCGCATCCCCCTGCCCCTGCTCCC
>JAADYY010000525.1 GCA_010092805.1 Chloroflexota bacterium
TCACCGATGCCCTCGTGCTCCCCGAAGACCGGGCGCGCATGATCGAAAGCCGGCAGCGGCGGCTGGCCGGGGAAGCCGTGCCGGATCACTATACAGTGCGGGCGCGGCGCAAGGATGGTACGCTGATCTGGTTGGAGCTGTATCTGACGCTGTTCGAGTACCAGGGCAAAACCGCTATCGAAGTCGTTTCCATCGATGTCACCGAACAGATGCGCGCGGAAGGCGCGCTGCGCCAACGGGAGCAGGAATTCCGGGCGCTGGCCGAAAACAGCCCCGACGCCATCGTCCGCTACGCCCCCGATCTGCGCCGCACCTACGCCAACCCTGCCGCCATCCGCATGAGCGGCCAGACCTACGACGACTTCATGGCGACGGAAATCAGCAGCATCGATCACGTTGATATCCCCACGCTCAAGGCTTTCGTTGACGCGCTCAACTATGTGTTGATCACGCGCAAACCGCTCACGCGCAATTTCGACGCCGTTGTGGCAGGCGGGCGCGCATACCATTACGAGACGCTGTTCGTGCCGGAATTCGCCGATGATGACGATGAAACGGTAATGTCGGTGCTGGCGATTGCCCATGACATCACCGAGCTGGTCGAAGCGATTCAGGCGCTGCGTGAGCGGGAAACCGCCTACCGCACGCTGGCCGACAATCTGCCAGATATGATCGTGCGCTATAATGCCGACCTCAAGCGCACTTATGTCAACCCCATCACGCTGGAGATCACCGGGTTCACCGAAGCGGAATTCCTCAATACGGATCGCCCGGAGCAGCACTTTACCCCCGGAGACATCCGAGGTTATCGGCAAACATTACGTCGGGCCATTGACACTGGCACGCAGCAGACGTTTGAAATTACACATACAGCCGACGACGGCACAGCGATTGTGCTCGATGCGAAGATCGTGCCCGAATTTGCCAGCAATGGCACCGTGCAAAGTGTCGTGGTGATCGGTCGGGACATCACAGAGCGCAAGCGCGCGGAAGCCGCCTTGCAGTACAGCGAAAACCTGCACCGCATTCTGGTGGATAACTTCCCGGACGGCGCGGTCGCGCTCTATGATCAGGCGCTGCGCTGTACGCTGGTGGGCGGGCGCGAACTGGAGCGACTGGGGGCATTCCCCCATGATCTGGATTCGTGGGAACTGCGGCAAATCTTCCCACCGCAAATCTATGCGGCCAGCGCGCCACTGCTGGAAGGGGCACTGCGTGGCGAAACTGGTCAGGCCGAAGCGGCCTTCGGCGACCTGACGTATCTGGTGCAAACGCTGCCCATTCGCAACGGCACGAGGCAGGTGGTGGCCGGGCTGATGGTCATGCAGAATATCACCGCACGCAAGCAGCTCACCCAGCAGCAGTTACAATCGCGGTTGGACGAAGAGCGGCTGCGCCTCAGTGTGCAAACCGAACGCGACCTCAGCGACCTGAAGACCCGGATGATGCTGCGGCTCAGCCACGAATTCCGCACGCCGCTGGCGACGATTGGGCTGGCGGCGGAGATGATCGAGCGCTACAACGAGCGTATGAGCGCCGAACAGCGGCACGAACGCTACCAGCAGATCCACTCACAGATCGCAGCGCTGACGCGGATGCTGGACGACATGAACTTTCTGGTGCGCTTCCAGGGGGGGCAGTTGTCGCTCGATGCCACCGTCATCGATCTGGGCGCGCTGTGCCGCCAGGTCATCCGGCAGGTGCGCGCAGCCACCGCCGCCACCCAGACGATCCGGTGTGTGATCGCCGAGGTGACCGGAACGGTCGAGGCAGACCCGCACTTGCTGACACAGCTCATCACGCATTTGCTGACCAACGCCATCACCTACTCGGCAGCGTTGGGCGTCATTGATGTGCTGCTGGAAACCACCGCCGAGTGTTTTACCCTCACCATCCGCGACGAGGGCATCGGCATCCCCCCGGAAGATCAGCTACACATCTTCACACCATTCTACCGGGGCAGCAACATCCGCGAGGTCGCTGGGGTGGGGATGGGCTTGAGCGTCGTGCGCACCATCGTTGACATTTATCGCGGCACCATCCACCTCGACAGCACCATCGATCACGGCACAACGATTGCGGTGTGGCTGCCGCTGCCGGTCGCCGCCCCGGTGTGACCACGCCCGCCCACCTCCCACCCTTCCAGCATAATCCATTGCGTTATCGAAATTTCAGATTTGCGCGTTAAGTTGGCGTTCGGATGCGGTCATACGACATCGTGCGTCCACCGTTTCCAAAGCGACGACACCCAGCTAAATCAAGAGGCGTGCGGCGCAATCAGGTAATCGCCTGATCGGCTGAAATCCGGCTGGAATCACAAAGCGGCGGTCTCAGCTCGTGAGATCGCCGCTTGCGGATCGCTTGTGGATGTAGCGAGATTTGGCGCGCGGCCTACAGGCCGAGTTTCTGTTCGTACAACGTGCGGTGCTTGACCGACTCGCCGAAGATCGAGACCCCGGCGTTCAACGTGATCAAGCCGATGGTGCCCATCACCACCCACTGCCAACTAGGCCGCTGGCGCGCGCGCAGGTTGGTGGCAAACCCCAGCAGCGACGCCCCCAGCCCAATCACCAGCAGGCCGCGCGGTGCCAACTGGCTCCACTGTTGATAATGCTGATCCATAACTGAACCCTCACCTTGTGCTGTTGATACCCCGAATGGCCCAACTATACCGTTTTTCTGCCAATTTCTGCCACCCAATCCGCCGGGCAGCGCGCAGGCTGCGGCGAAAATTGTATAATCGCGGTGCTCAGACACGGTGACCGCGCCCAGCCGACTGCGATACGCTCATGCTGTTTCGTCTCATCAACACGGTGGTTCGTCTCATCCGCACCGCGCTTGAAGACCCGGTGCGCAGCTTTGAGATCTCGCTGCTGACGTTGGCCGTGCTCACCGCGAGCGCGACGCTGGTGTACATGATCATCGAGGGCATGAGCGCCACCGACGCGCTCTACATGACCATCATCACCATTACGACGGTCGGCTTTGGCGAAGTCACGCCGCTTTCGCCGGCGGGGCGCGTCTTCACCGTCATCCTGATTCTGTTGGGCGTGGGCACCACCACCACGGCCATCAGCACCGCCATCGGCATTGTGCTGGGGCCGCGCTTATGGCTGTCGATTCGGCAGCGCAGAATGGAGCGTTTACTCATGGAAATCAGCAATCACTATGTTGTCTGCGGTTACGGGCGCATGGGCCGCCAGGTGATCGAAGATCTGCGGGCGCGGGATGAGCCGTTCGTCTTGATCGACCGCAGCGACGAGATCCAGCAAGAGTTGATTCAGCACGGCTTCCCGCACGTCATCGGCGACGCCACCCACGACGAGTCGCTGCTGGAGGCGGGGATCAAGCGCGCGCGCGGGATGATCGCGGCGTTGGATACCGACCCGGACAACGTGATGACGGTGATGACCGCGCGCGAACTGAACCCGCGCCTGTTCATCGTGGCGCGCGTGAGCAACGCCGAAGCCGAGCGCAAGCTCATCCGCGCGGGGGCGAACCGCGTCGTCAGCCCCTACCAAATCGGCGGGCATCGGTTGGCGCTGGCGCTGCTGCGCCCGGCGGTGAACGACTTCCTCGACCGGATCTTCAATTTTCACGTCGGCATGGATATGGACATTGGCCAACTGCATGTACATGCGTACTCGCGCCTGGCCGGGCAGACGGTGGCGACCTGCGAGCTGCGCACCACCCATCACGTGAGCATCCTGGCGATCCAGCAAGCGACAGGCGAGTTGGTCGTCACCCCGCGCGCCGAACAGATGATTGAGCCGGGCGCGGTGCTGCTGGTGATTGGGCCGTCGGAGCAGATCTATCACCTGGAGAAAGAATTCATCCGGCAGGATTAGAGCGCAGGCGCAAACACCGTGCCGCTCACCGGAGATTAATCTGGGCCGCAGGTAATAAAACCCCCCGATAGGGCGACAAAAGACATGTGCGCGCACAACACACACAGAACCTGATGCTGACGGTGAGCCAAGCGCAAGCCAGTCACACACTGAGGTCTTCGACCCAAGGAGCGCAAATCATGCCTGTGAATACGCCAGATATCGCCGTTCGTGGCTACGATGTGGTCGCCTACTTCGATGATCAAGCGGTGCCCGGCGACCCGGCCATCGCGTCGGAATACGAGGGCACGCAGTACTACTTCTCGAACCCGGCCAACAAGGAACGCTTCGACGCCAACCCGGCGCAGTTCGCGCCCGCGTACGGCGGCAACTGCGCCACCGCCATGTCGGAGGGCAATGTGTTCGGCATAGACCCGACCAACTTCAAGGTGCGCGACGGTCGCCTGTTCCTGTTCTATCGCGGGACGGCGGGCGATACCAAGCCGCAGTGGGACGCCGAAGAAGCGGATCGCCTGCGCCAGGCCGACGAGCATTGGGCGCGTCTCAACAGCTAACGGGCTGACCGCCCCCCCACCAACGCTGCA
>JAADYY010000088.1 GCA_010092805.1 Chloroflexota bacterium
CCCACACTGCTGATCGCGGCGACGCTGTTGATGGCGTTGATCGCGAAGCTCAGCATTTCTGGCAACGACCCGATTCTGCGACCGCGCGAATTTGGGACCTTTGTGCTCAATGTGGGGATGTTTATCTTGCCGCTCATCGCTGTTGGGATGATACGCGCGAAAAAGTCGCGCGCCACCGCCCCAGCGATTCTTGGCGCGCTCATCGCCGGGGTGTATTTCGCCGCATTCTGGTTTGTTGAGCAACAGTAACACCCTGGGCGAGCGATCATTTGCGTGTCTGCTAAAGTGTGGGCATCTGCCCAGCGCGCAGACCCCAACTCAACAGGTGTTCTACTGGCGTATCAAGCCGTGTTTGGTCAGCGATACGCTGTGAAAAGATCTACTAAGATCTACCCGGAATAGATCGGGGTAAAATTGCGAATCTTTATTAGTGCGCCCTGATGTGGGCGTGCCCCACCGTTACTGAGGAGACCGAAGCATGACGACGGAAGCAAACAAGAAGGGGTTGGCGGGGGTTTCGATTGGCGATTCCCGTCTGAGTTTGGTGGATGGTGCTGAAGGTAAGCTGCTGTACAGCGGCTACAGGATTGAAGACCTGGCGGCAAATGCGATTTACGAAGAAGTGGTGCATTTGTTGTGGAAGCAACGCTTGCCCAACACCCAGGAACTGGAGAGTTTACGCGCCGAGATTGCGCGTATGGCGGAGGTGCCCAACGCGGTGATCGGCCAGCTCATGCAATACCCGGTTGACGCCAACCCAATGGCCGTGCTGCGCACAGCGGTCTCTGCGCTGGCGCTGTACGACCCCGATGCGGAGGACAACAGCCTCTCGGCGAACTGGCGCAAGGCCTCCCGGCTTACGGGCCAGATCACGGCGCTCACGGCGGCCTGGCCGCGCATCCGCAAGGGCCTGAAGCCGATTGCCCCGCGCCAAGATTTCAACATTGCGCAGAATTTCCTGTACATGCTGACGGGTGAGGAACCGGACTCGGCGGCAGCGGATGCGATCAACGCTTACATGGTGCTGCTGACCGAGCACGGCATGAACGCGAGCACCTTCTCGTCGCGCGTGACGATCAGCACTGGCGCTGATATGCACAGCGCCATCGTCAGCGCCATCGGCACGCTTAAAGGCCCGGCGCACGGCGGTGCCAATACTGAAGCTATGAAGATGTTCATGGAAATCGGCGAATTGGACCGCGTGGGGGATTGGTTCCGCCAGGAGATCAAGGAGAAAGGCCGCCGCATCATGGGCATCGGTCACCGCGTCTACAGGGCGGTTGACCCGCGTGCGACCGTGCTGCGTGAGCGTGCCGAGGCGTTGGCCCGCAACTCGGATACCCCGAAGTGGTTCGACATCGCCGAGATGTTGGCGAACATGGCGCGCCAAGATCCGTACTTTATTGAGCGCAACCTGTACCCGAACGTCGATTACTACAGCGCGATTGTGCTGTACACACTCAAACTGGATGTGGATATGTTCACGCCGCTGTTCGCCATGAGCCGGATCGCCGGGTGGACGGCGCACATCGTGGAGCAGATGAGCGACAACCGGCTGATCCGCCCGTCGGTGGACTACGTCGGCCCGATGGACTTGCCCTGGGTAGCGCTGCCCGACCGCAACTGATCCGCTAAAAGCGCGCCGCCACGAACACAAGTGCGAATCATACGAACGCCCGGCCACCCACGACCGGGCGTTTTGCTTTATACTTATCAATAATTATGGCGATGACGAGCGAAAAGAGCAAAAATGGCGGATTTACCGACGACGCCCACTGAGCACGACGCAGCGCTGATCACGACCCAAGAGCACCTGACATTCAACTTCGAGTTGGCGTTGCCGGGCCGCGCGAGCAGTTTGCACACACAGCGCGCCTATTTCCGCTGGGTCGATGATTATTTGGTGCGGGTGGCGGGCCTGCCGCCGACAGCGGGCGCTAAGCGCCGCGAACGGATGCGCGCGCTGCCTGTGCCGCTGTTGCAGCAAAGCCTCACCGCGCCGCAGTTGCGCGCCTGGCTGGGGATTCTGGTGCGCGAAGGCCAGGGCAAGCAGGGAGTCGGGCAGGCGCGTGCTGCGCTGGTCACGCTGGCGAGTCTGCTGGCCGAGGCGGGCTGGATCGACGATTACACCAGCGCCGGGATGGGTAACGTGCGCCCGCCCAAAGCCGAAGATGGCCAGCGCCCTGGTCGCTGGCTGTCGCCGGAGCAAATTCGCATGTTGATGACTGCGGGCCGCCAGATCGCGACGAGCGATAATCAGCGCCTGCGCAACCAAGTTGTCATGTTGATGCTGTGTACGATGGCGCTGCGCCGCGACGAGCTTTCCGCCGCGCGCTGGGGCGATTTGAGCGTGCAGAACAACCGCGCGGTGCTCAAGATTCACGGCAAGGGGCGCAAAACGGCCAGCGTCGATATTCCCAAATCGGTGCTCAATGCGTTGGAGCGGTGGCGGCGCGTCGTCGCGCCGAATGAGGCGCGCCCGCCCGCCGAATCGCCGCTCATCCGCCGGATCTGGAAGGGTGGGCGCATCAGCGATGATGGGGTGACGGTCGATGGTATCTGGCGCATCGTCGCGGAATCAGCCGAGGCGGCGGCCATTGGGCATGTCGCGCCGCACGATCTGCGGCGGTCGGTGGCTGGGGCGCTTCAGGTTTCCGGCGTCTCCATTGACAAGATCAGCCGGCTGCTGCGCCATAGCAACGTCGCCGTGACCGAACGCTACCTGAGCCGGCTGCCGCAGGCCAACGAGGGCGCGATTCTGATGAGCGATGTGCTGGGCCTGGAGGATGATTTCGACGACGATCCGTTTGCGATCTGAGGGTTGATGCGGGGCACTCGAAGCAGACGCGGCCTTCGAGTTCGGTGATGGTCGCCGGGCCGATGCCGGAGACGTTGGTCAGCGCGGTGAGATCGGGGAAGGGGCCGGTGGCCGCGCGGTAGTCGAGGATGCGCTGTGCCAACGCCGGGCCGATGCCGGGCAGCGTGTCCAACTCCTCAAGTGTGGCGGTGTTGACGTACACACAACCGCCGCCGCTGGGTGTGGCGAGCGCTGCCTGCCCGCCGCTCGAGTCCAAAGAGGGTACATGCACCTGATCGCCGTCGCGGAGGATTCCCGCGAGATTGACCGCCGTCAGATCAGCATCGGCGGTGGTGCCGCCGACGGCGTTGATGGCATCGGTGACGCGGCTGCCGAACGGCAGCGTGATCATCCGTTCAGGGTTGGCGACCGCCCCGGTCACATACACCGTGACCGGGCTGGGCGTCGCGGTTGGCGCGGGCGTCGCGGTCGGTTCGGGTGGGTTGATCGTAATGCGCACCGGGGCGGGCTGGGTGGTGATCAAAATGAAACTGCCGCCAGCGAGTGCGGCGGCAAGAATGAGCAGTGAGAAGCAGGAGAGCGCGGCGCGGGTGCGTTCCATCGATCAGCCTCGCGGCAAGTCTGGGGCAGCGCCGGCCTGAGATCGGGCCTACTCGGTGATGATGACGGCGGTCCCCGTCGCGCTGACGAGCATCATGCTCCCCTGCCCAACGGTTTCGTAGTCGATGTCCACACCGATCACGGCATTGGCACCCATGCCTTGCGCTGTCGAGATCATCTCTTGTATGGCGGTTTCGCGGGCTTCCCGCAAAGACTCTTCGTAGGCCCGCGAACGCCCGCCGACGATGTCTGTGATCGATGCCATGAAATCACGTGCAATGTTCGCACCCAGAATCGTTTCGCCAGCGACCACGCCAAGATACTGTGTGATCGGCTTGCCTTCTAAAGCGTTGGTGGTGGTGATAATCATGCGCCA
>JAADYY010000526.1 GCA_010092805.1 Chloroflexota bacterium
GGGCCAAAACACAATCAAATCGATTGACCAACAGCATCTGGGAGGGTGCCAGGCAAGCGGGGAATAACGTCGCGGTAGAAGGCCTTCGCCCGCTGCTGATTGCTGACGGACACGCTGACCGTGCCCACCATTGTAATCATGACAATTTTCTGCGAGTTTTGATCGACAAGGATATTCTAGAAATTTTGTTCGAAGCTGTCAAGTTAAGGTTGTGTCCGCCCCGTCGGTGAGCAGCAGTTCCATAAAGATCCAGTTGTGCCGGAACTCCGGCGGGATCTCGCTGCCGTCATACGGCGCGATCTCGCGGAAACCCGCCGCCCGATACAGTCGGTGCGCCGCGTGCATGAAGCGCGCACTATCGAGCCGCACGGTCGCGGCGTCCATCTTCCGCGCTTCGTGAATAAGCGCAGCGACCAACCGCCGCCCCACCCCCAGGCCGCGAAACTCAGGCCGCACATACATCCGCTTGATCTCGGCGATGTCGTCGGTGAGCCGCTTCATGCAGGCGACCCCGGCCAATTGACCGTCGGCCAGCGCCAGCAGCAGCTGCCCATCCGGCGGCAGAAATTTGCCGATGGTGCGCATGTCCTCCTCGATCATTTCGTGGATCGGGAAGTTGATGCCGAAGTGTTCGTTGAGTCCGGCGTTGGCCCAGGTGAGGTATTCCAGCCACAGCGCGCGCACGCCCTTCGGATCCATCTCGGCGGTGAAATGATACACGGTGAGCAGCATCGCGGCGTCTCCTTTGCGTCTTTGCGTCCTTCGCGCTTTGTTCGGGCGGGTCAGCCCGGCGTGATCACCAGCAGCAGCGTCTCGCGCCGCTCAGAGGTGTACGTCCGCGCGATGCTGCCCGGATAGCACGCCAGCAGATGGTTGGCATTGACCGCGTCGTCGCCGTTGAGGATGAACAACACCCGCCGATCTGTCGCATTGATGGCGCAGTTGGCTGCCGCCGACTCGCCGATCACGTGGCTGACATGCCACTGCGGTTCATCGAGCCACAACCCCACCCACTGCCCGTTGAGGCTGCGCCCGCCCAGAAAGACGATGTAGGCGTTCTGCGGCCCAATCTCCGTCACGGTGATGACTTCGGCGGCGAGTCGGTTTGGCCCAGCCCGGTAGTTTTCGCTGTAGGTGTTGAAATACGTCGCCAGATCGAGCGTGATCGATGTGATCAGCACGGCAGCACCCAGCAGCAGCGCCAACCCGCGCGACCAGTCATAGCCGATGTGCCACAGCCCGCGAAGCGGGCGGGCGAGCACGATCCCGGCCAGCAACATCACCAGCGGGTAAGTGGCGATGACGCGGCGGGCGCTCGGCGTCTCTATCGGGCGTGAGGCCCCCAGCGGCGACGGCAGCAGCAGGATCACGAACGCGGCCAGCAGGAACAGCGCCAGCAGATCGCGGTGGCGGATCACGCGCCAGATCAGCCAGAGCAGCCCGACGACGAACAGGACACCGGTGATCGGCGTGAGGATCGGCGCGCCGAGCGCGGGCAGATTGTACAGGATCGGGTCGAGGCCGACGTTGAACATCAGCAGCGAGTCGACGAACGCCTCACCGATGGCCGTCAGCGGCGCGACGCCGGTATCGCCGAACATGGTGGTGGCCCGATACCAGAACAGATTCGGGTAGTTGATCCAGTAGCTGAGCAGCGGCATGAACACAATGATCGACAGAATTCCCGCCGCCGCGCCATCGAAGAACAGCCGCCGCCGATCTGCGCCGCGCCGGGCCAGCCAGAAGATCCCCAACCCGGCGATCACCACCAGCGGCGCGATGCGGAAGGCGACATAGCCGAACTGCCCCAAGCCGAGAATCAGCCCGGTGAGCAGGAAGGCCCAACGCTCGCCGGTGTTCAGCGCGTGCAGCAGCGCGACCAGCAGCCAGGCCGTCGCCAGCGCCCCAAAGATCACGCGGAAGCCCATCCGCCCCATGATCAAATACCAGATGCACACGGCCCCGAACCCCAGCACCAGCACCCCGGTCAGCCGCCCGTCGATCTGCCGACCGAGGATGTACAGGGCGGGTAGGGTCAGCAGCGCAGCGATGGCGCTCGCCAGCTTGAGGCTCAGGAAGTACGACGACGCGCCCGCCGCCGAGATCAGCCCGGCGAGGTAGAAGTGGGCGGGTTCGCGCCCGTTGTTGTTGGCGAAGTAGAGGTCGGTGTTGCCGCGCACGATGCGGGCGACATCGGCGGCGTTTTCGCCGTGATCGTCGTTCATCTCGTCCGGCATCCAGTCGAGATTGGTCGTCAGCGCCAGCGCCGCCAGCCCGATCAGCAGGGCGACAGCGATCCCGTCCCAGTGCAGGGTGATGACGATCTTCTCTGGCGGGCGCAGCGCGATCCGCCGCAGCAGCGCGCCGGGATCAGGCGGGGTGGGTGTGAGGGCCAGCCACCAGCACAGCGTCGCGCCGACCCACGCGCCGATCAGCACGGGATCGAATTCGGCATCGACCGCAGCGGCGTAGGTCACGGCGGCGAGCGCGGTTCCGATAACGGCCAGCCCCAACCGCGCACCGATCCACGCCCGCGCACTCATCTGCAAGCGGGCGGCGCGGACGCTCGGCGTGCTGAAGATCCACACCGCCAACCCCGCCTGGAAGATCGCCGCCGCGCCCAGCGCCGGTCCCACCAGATAGCGCCCCTGCGCCAACCCGGTGTACAGCGCCAGCCCGCCGCTGATCAGCGCGCCGACGGTGAGCAGCAGCGCGAACAGCAGCCCCAGATAGGCGTGTGCCTGTGCGTCGGTAAATGCACCCTGCACGCCCTCGTCCGTCGCCGCAATGTCAATCACAGCATCGGTCGGCGCGTCTGGCGGCTCCGGCACCGTGATCGTCGGTTCGGGGACGGTCGCCAGCGCACGTTCAGCGGATTGGCTTGGCACGGGCGCGTCACCGTTGGATGATGACGTGGCCCGGCGGCGCGGTCTCAGCAGATTCATCAGTGGCTTTCGCTACACTCGTTGACTGCGTTCATGGTAGCCCAATTTTGATCACGCGCCAACCGGATCTTTACGCCCCCGCCGCTCATCCTCGCTATAATCACATTGATGATCGAAGCAAACAGCGGATCAACTGAATGCCCCGATTCGCCACGTGGGCCAACCCGATACAGCGCGCAACTACAACAGGTTTCGCTGCGCCCATGATGTCGATTGAACGGGCACATCCCCCGCGACCGGCGCTGTGCGTGTGATCGCCGGGGGCGGGGGCATATGTGCAACCGATCAGGCGGGGCGGCGGGCGTGGACGGTCATGGGCAGGCCGCCCGCCGGGTTCAGCGTGATCTTGGGCAGCAGAGTCACCTGCTGGCCGGGGGCCAACGTCAGGCGATAGCGTTGCGCCACCGTCGCCAGGATCAGGCGCGCTTCCATCATGGCGAAGCTGTTGCCGATGCAGATGCGCGGCCCGGCACCGAACGGCA
>JAADYY010000527.1 GCA_010092805.1 Chloroflexota bacterium
GCTTTTGAAGTCCCTCGCCTAGCCGCAAAGCGGCGGTTGGGAGCGGGATTTAGGGTGAGGGCCTGATTCGCCAACAACATCCGGATCAGTTGTC
Organism: Chloroflexota bacterium; assembly: GCA_010092805.1. Lineage (GTDB taxonomy): Bacteria > Chloroflexota > Anaerolineae > Aggregatilineales > Phototrophicaceae > Flexifilum. Next base: position 95 of record JAADYY010000527.1, read on the forward strand.
ACCGTCGTCTGGCGGATCGGCGGGTGGGTGCTGCTGCCGGATCGCCTGCTGCGTGGGGTGTTTGGCGCTCCCGGTGTAGCCGATGTCACGCATCCGCTCCCGTTCGAGCTGTTCGAGCGTGGCGGCCAGCTTTGGGTAATCGGCGTCAGGGATGCGCCGCTCCACACCGCGATCATCCCGGTAAACGTAACCGCCCCCGCCGCACCAATCGCAGTCCAGCACCGCCTCTGCTTGATCCGCCCCGTCGAGATCGTCCAGCAGATCGGCGTCGAGCCAGCCGTACCCATCACACGACGCACAGCGCACAATGCGTTCATGCATCGCTCAGCCGCCTGTGCCGTTTTCGGGGATGTTGAGCGGTACATAGGATTCTCGCCACCACTGCGGGAAGCCGTACACCTCCGCCCCCCAGAAATCATCCAGCACACGCCGGATAATCGGGGCCGCCGTCTGCGAGCCTTCCCGTGAGTTTTCGATCATCGCGGCGATGGCAATCGCTGGGGTGCCCGGCGGTGGGGCCGTCGTCGCGCGCCAATCTTCGCCCGGCCCCGGCTGCCAGGAATAGGCCACAAACCAGCCGTGCGGTTCGATCTGGCCGGTTTGTGCGGTGCCCGTCTTGCCGCAGACGCGGTACGGCGTCTCCCAGAACGGATCCCAGGCCGTGCCCAGGCGATTTTCGCCGCTCGCGCCGTAGACATCGGCGTCGGTCACGTCGCACATGCCGCGCCGAATGATGTCCAGCGTCTCTTCGGTGAGCCGCATGGGTTCCGCCGCGTTCGGGGCCGCTGCAAACAGCGGCGCGTTCTGCGGGCCAATGCGCTCGACCAAATACGGTTGGTACATCACACCGCCGTTGGCGATCCCCGCGACCATGCGCGCCATCTGCAACACCGTCACCTGCGTTTCGTACTGGCCAATGGCCTCACTGATCGCTTGATCGACGCTGCTGGGGTTCTGGATGCGCCCGGCGTCTTCGGGGAACTGCGCCGCCACCAACGGCAGATCGTTGAGTCCGGTCAGTTGGCCCAGGCCCATCCGCCGGGCGTAGTCGCTGAGCGCGCGCGGGTTGCGGTTGAACAGTGCCGCGCCCATCTGGTAGAAGAACGGGTTGCACGACGCCGTCAGCGCCCCAGCAATATCGACCGGGCCGGTGGCAAAGCGGAATTCTTCGGCCTCTGTCGCCCGCCAATCGAGGCGCACAGTCAGCGAATCGCCGAAGGCTCTGCCGTCCCATTCCATCTGGCAGTCGAATAGTTGATCCTGCGGCCACATCCCCTCCTGGGCGGCGGCGGCAGTGGTCACAATCTTGAAGCTCGACCCCGGCGCATAGCTGTTCTGGCTGGCGCGGTTGAGGAACGGCTGCCGCGTATCGCTCACCAGCACATCCGCGTAGGTGCCGGGGATGTCTGGGCTGAAGATCCCCGGATCGAACGATGGATAGCTGCCCATCGCCAGAATCGCGCCCGTATGCACGTCGATCACGACCAGCCCGCCACCCGCCGAGCGCCCCGGTTCGGCCCAGTTTGGCGCGGCGTAGTTGTAGGCATCCACGAATGTGCTGGCGACCGACGTTTGCAGATCCAGATCCAGTGTCAGCGTGATCGGCTGGGGCGGGATGCCGTCGTTGGCCGCGAGTTGGCGCACCGTCAGCCCGCCCGTCTCGATGGCAAGCTGCCTCGACGGCTCACCCGCCAGGTAGGCTTCATACGCCGCCTCGATGCCGACCAGCCCTACCAGTGCATCGTCGGGGTAGCCGCGGCTGCGGTACTCCTCCAGCAAATCCGCCGGGATGCTGCCGACATACCCAACCGTGTGCGTCGCAATCCCGTGGCCCACATAACGGCGCGTCTCGCGCTCGGCGGTGCGGATGCTGCACGCATCGATCAAGCGGCCCTCATATTCGGCGAATTCGTCCACGTCCATGTCGCCGACGTAATAGATCGTCTCCGGGTTGTAAATCTGGGTTTGGGCCACCAGGCGCGCGCGTTCCGAGCGCAGCACCCACGCCAGCAGATCCATGCACACGTCGAAGTTGGTATCCTGCCACGCGATGTACAGCTCGACGACGGTGCCGCGTTCCTCAACCAGCAGTTGGCCGCTGCGGTCGTAGATGTTGGCGCGCGGGAGCTGTTCGGTCTGCTCCACCAGCCGCGCTTCCGGCGTGACCAGCCCCTCGAAGATGTCCATCGTTGACCACGCGATGCCCCAGCCGCTCCCGTTCCGTTCCAGCCGCATCCGCCGCCCGCTGTCGGCGATGCTGTCGAACCGCGTCGATTGCAGCGTCAGGTCGTAGGTGACCCTCGCCGTCCGATCCTGCGTCACCACCCCGGTGATCGTGTAGGTGAGGCCGCTGGTGCCAATCTGGGCATCAACCGACTCATAGGCCGCCCGGAATTCGTCAAACGGCGTCATGCCCTGGCTGCGGCTGTGGATTTGGCGGTACATCGCTTCATAATCGCGGGTGTTCCATGCATCCAGAAACGCCCGCGCTACACCGTCTGGGGTCTGCGGGATCAACTGGATGGCCGGCGCAGAGTCGCCCGGCCCGGGGGCTGCCATCAAATCCGCACAGCCGCTCACCAAACCGATCAGCAGCACCGCTATCCCCAACAAACCGACTCGCGGTCGAGCCATCATGCGTAAGCTGCGCAACTTTCCATCCTCAACTCACGTACATTGGGCTAAAGCTTGCCATCCATCCGCGCCATCATTGCGATGTGGGTCGATGCCGGCTTGCGGCACGGGCGCTGTTTCCGCTTTAGCACCTTTACTATAGCGAAAGATGCGGCGGTGTCCAGAGACGGCTGCCCAACGGACGGAGGGCACAGCAGATCATGATGCAAGGAAGGTTTTAGGGGAGCGACTTCATGGAATTATTGGCGGCGATTCTCACATTATCGGTGGCCGCTGGGATCAACGCATACCTA
>JAADYY010000528.1 GCA_010092805.1 Chloroflexota bacterium
CCAGCCCAGAGGATGCCCTGTTGGCTGCGCATCACGCCTTGCTGGCGCATGGCAGCGCCGTCCCCGCGCTCCGGCGGCACAGCGCGGCGGCGCAGGTGGGCATCACGCTCGATATGAGCTACATCGAGGCGGCCACCACCAAACCCGTCGATCTGGAAGCGGCGGCGCGCATCGACGCCATGCGCAACCGCTGGTTCCTCGACCCGGTGCTGCGCGGTCGCTACCCGGCGGATGGGCTGGAGCTGGCCGAAGAATATCTGCCGGATATTCAGCCGGGCGACATGAATCAGATCCACGTGCCCATCGACTTTCTGGGCGTGAACTACTATTCGCGCGAAGTCATCAGCGACGACCCCAGCAACCCTTACCTGCAATTCCGCCGCGAGCAGACCGACAGCCCCCGTACCGCGATGGACTGGGAGGTCTACCCGCACGGGCTGTACGCGACGCTCAAGCGTGTCCACACCGAATACAACCCGCCCGCCATCTACATCACGGAGAGCGGCGCGGCATTCGCCGATACGCCCAGCGAGGATGGGCGCGTGCATGATGTTGAGCGGATGGGCTATCTGCGCGATCATTTCCGGGCGGCGCAGCATGCCATCAACGACGGCGTGCCGCTGAAAGGCTACTTTGTGTGGTCGCTGATGGACAACTTCGAATGGGCGGAAGGCTACGACAAGCGCTTCGGCATCTGCTACGTCGATTTCGCCACGCAGCAGCGCTCCCTCAAGGACAGCGCCCACTTCATGGCGCAGGTGGCGGCAGCCAACGCGATCCCGGCGGACGCTTAATCTGCCGACGCGGGAACGGCGGCCAGATGATTCAGCAGCGCGGCCCACACCAGCGCGTTCGGCGTGTTGCTGTTGATCTGCGCCCATTTGGGCCAGCCGCCGCCCGCCTGCAACACGCTGATCGGCACGGTTTTCTCGCCGCGCGTGATCGCCTCGGCTGTGATCTGGAATGGGCCGTAGGTCAGCGTTTCGCCGGCGGCCAAGCGATCCAGCGCTTGATCACGGAGGTAGGGCGCGAGCGTTTCGGCCATGAAGCGGTCGATCAACGCACGTTGATCCTTGTCAGCGCGGAAATCATCGAACGAATAACGCCGTCCGTCATCGGCGGTGAGCCGCGCCACCCCACCCACCGCCGCGACCGTCACCTCGGTGAGCGCGTCCCAGCGGATCGTCTCGCGGCGGTTGTCCGGGTACAGCCGCAGCAGGGCGTGGGCGGTGTGCGGCTCCGCTTGGGCGACGGTGGCGTAGTCGGCGCGGGTGCGGCGTTCGCGCCGCTCGAGCAGCCCAAACAGCGCCGCGACCAGCACCGGGATCAGCGCCAGCCAGACGGGAAAGCCGGGCGCGATCACGATCAGCGCCGCGACGATCAAGAAGCTGGCAGCGCCGCCGCGCAAAATCCAGGTGTTGGTGCGCAGGCTCCGGCGGACACTGGCGCTGATGTCCGCCGTCCGTACGGGTCGATCACTCACGAGCGAGTCCTTTCTCATAATCGCATCTAGCAACGAAGTCGGCGCTATGATAACATAATTGCGCCTTTAAAGCGACGAGATGGAGTGTGCTGCGCTTGCCCAATTCACCCCAATCCCTGCATCTGCCGCGCAAACGAGCGCTGCGTGCGCACGGCCAGCGCGTCGTGTTCGCCAAAGGCCTCAACGAGAGCGCCGAGCACGTCCTGATGAAAGCGTTCCTGTGGGCGCTGTACCTGCCCACCTACCCGGATCTGTCGGTCGAGGTGCGCATCGGCGACAAGTACAAGCCGGACGTGGTGCAGATCGACGCCGCCAACATGCCGATCTTCTGGGCGGAGGCTGGGCAGGTGGGCGTGAAGAAGATCGAGTCGTTGGTGCGCCGCTTCCGCACGACGCATTTCGTCATCGCCAAGTGGAACCAGCGCCTCGACCCGGTGGCCGGCAACGTGCGCGCCGCGCTCAACGGGCGGGATCACGGCGCGCCGTTTGACCTGATCAGCTTCCCCGCCGACAGTGCCGACCGCTTCATCGCGGCGGACGGCGAGATCCGCATCACGCATGACGATGTGACGTGGCTGCGCCTGTGACCTGCGCGGCGAACGCCAGAATCTCATCAGCGGCGCGCTGATACCCGCCTGCCGCCTTGAACGACGCGCCCAGCCGGGCGGCGCGCTGCTTGTACGCCGGATCGGCCAGGACTTGATCGACAGCCTGCCGCAGCTGTGCAGCGGTCACTTTGCCCAGCGGCGGCGCGAAACCAATCGCCACACCCGCGCCCGTATCCGCCACACGCCGCGCCACCATCGCCTGCTCAATCTGCTGGGGCACGGCCACCAACGGCACCGCGTGATAGAGCGCTTCATGCACGCTGTTCATGCCGCCGTGCGTGATGAAAACATCCACCTGCGGCAGCAGATCAAGCTGTGGGACGGTTTGGCGCACGATGAAATTCGGCGGCGCGCCCGGCACGGTGCTGAGATCGGTTTGCCCGCCGACAGCCAGCACGAACAGCCCCGGATGATCGGCGAAAGCCTTGAAGCACGCTTGGTAGAAGTCGCTGCGATTGGCATGGACGGTGCCCAGCGAGATGAACACGACGGGTTTGCGCGTCAGCAGGCTGAAATCAAAATCGCCGTAGCCGCCGCGTACGGCAATCGATGGGCCGACGAATTTGTAGCGTGCGTCGAAGCGGTCGGCGTGGAACTGAAAATCTGCCGACGTGTAAACGATGTTGAGCGCGCCCGCATTGCCGAACACCCCCGCCATCCCCAGCGGATCGCCGCCGTACTGCTGGCGGTGACGGCGCATCGCGCTCTGATAATCGATCAACGTGAACAGGCTTTTCTGAACGATGTTGATCTGCGCCAACGGCGGCAGCGGTGGCCGGACGCCGGGCTGCATGGCGAACAGCGGGATCGACGCGACCTGCGGGATTCCGGCCAGCCGGGCGGCCTCTTTGCCCCAGAAGCACAGCGCATCGAACATGATGTAATCCGGCTGCTCCTGCGCCACCACCGCGCGGATCTCTGGCAGCAGTTGGCGCGTCGTTTCCACCAGCATATAGCCGACGCCGAAAATGTCGCCGTCTGCCGCCGCACGCACCGCTTCCAGCGCCGCCGGGATCGCCGGGTAGGGGCGGAACTCGACGCCCGCCGCGCTGATCTTGTCGCGGTATGCCTCGCTGTTGTAGTAGATGACCTGTTCGCCGCGCCGCGCCAGTTCCGCGACGACGGCCAGCGTGGGGTTGATGTGCCCGTGCGCCGGGATGTTGAAAAAGATCGTCTTGCTCACGCCAATCCTTTCATGGGATCGTGTCTGGAGATCACAGCACCATGATACCGCCTTCCACAGCGATCACGCCGGATCGCTGTATAATCGCGGGCATGAGTCACCAGCAGCGAACCGGGAGCTTAGCGTCAGATGACGATGCCGAATTTTCTGATCATTGGCGCGATGAAGGCGGGCACCACCGCCCTCTACGCGACATTGGCCCAGCACCCCCAAATCTACATGAGTCCGAATAAGGAGCCGCACTTCTTCACGCACGAAGGCGGCAAACCGTCGATCAGCCCGACGGTCGTCAACAACCTCGCCGATTATCAGGCGCTGTTCGCCGATGTCACCGACGAGATCGCCATCGGTGAGGCGACGCCCAATTATCTGGTGCAGCCGGAAGTCGCCGCGACGATCCACCGCTACCTGCCCGACGCCAAACTGATCGCCATCCTCCGCGACCCAGCCGAGCGCGCCTATTCGCACTACCTGCACCGCGTGCTGTCCCGGCGCGAAGATCACGCCGATTTTCTGGAAGCGTTCCGTTACAACGAGACGCTGGCCGCCGAGGGTTACTACCTCGATTCGTATCGGTTGGGGGGGATGTACTACGAGAATCTGTGCCGCTACTATGATCGGTTCCCGGCAGCGCAGATCAAAGTGGTGCTGTACGACGATTGGCGCGACGATCCGGCGGGGACGGCGCAGGCGCTGTTCGACTTCCTGGGCGTCGATACCGCCTTCGTGCCGGACGCGCGCTGGTATTACAAAACCGGCAAACCGAAAAGCGCACTGCTCAACGATGTGCTGCGCTATGTGCGCACCTCGAATGTGGCGCGCCCGCTGCGCAAGCTGATCCCGGCAAACCTACGCCGCAACGTCGTGATCGGCCTGCACAACCGCAACGTCGCGCGTGAAACGCTCACGCCGGAAGATCGCGCCATGCTCATTGACCTGATGCGCGACGACATCCTCAAGCTGCAAGATCTGCTGGGGCGGGATCTCTCGGTGTGGCTGCGCATCTGACGCTGCGTTGGCGCATAACGGCGGGGACGGCAGCCGCCCCCGCTCCGCTTAGCTCGGCTACATTGGATAGCTTTCCAGCGCGAGCGATAGAATCGCCTGATGTTTCGGCATGTAGCGCAGTTCGATCATGCGGCCTAACTGCAAGTCGCCCAGTTCATCCGCGATGGGATGATCGCCCAGTTCAAGCTGCACATCATCCACGCGGCGCGATTTGCTCACCTGCTGCGGATTGACTGTGACTTCGCTGCGCAGGCTGCGCCCGCCGCGCCCGCTGAGGCCGTGCAGCCGCAGCCGCTCGCCGGGGTGCAGAACTGATGGCCGTTCGCTTGCATGGGGAACTGTGTAATCTGTTCAAAGAAGCTCATATCACGCATAAGCTTTTGTGCCTCATAATTAGTACGTATTACATATAGTATAACGCAGTTTCGCGTCGGCTTGCGCCTGATCATGTCACCCATTATGGGGAAAACAGGAAACTTGACACACGCACGCCAGCCGGCTAGAATTTTACCAACATGTAAGTTGAATTCCTGCTGATCAAGCTGAGCGAGGCGCCATGGCCGATTCCGAGCACCCCCCGCCCAACCCGGACAGCGCCACCCGCGCCCGCATCCTGGATGTGGCCGAGCAGTTGTTCGGCGAGCGCGGCTACAACTCCGTGCGCCTGCGCGACATCGCGGATCAGTTGGGCATCAAGCACGCGGCGCTTTACTATCACTTCCCGCAGAAGAAAGAGGGCCTGTTCGTGGAAGTGATGACGCGCAGCTTCAACCGTCACCGCGCGGGGATGGACGCGGCGATTGCGCAGGCCGGGCCAGATCTACGGGCGCAGTTGTTGGCCGTCGCCGCCTGGCTTTTCGATCAGCCGCCTGTCAACATGGGGCGGATCATGTATTCGGATCTGGCGGCGATCAGCGCGGCCAACGCCACAGCGATCTCGCTGCATATGTTTGACGCGCTGCGGCTGCCCGTCGAAACAGCGCTCGAAGCGACGCAGACCGCCGGGATCACCGCTGTGCCCGACCCGGGGTTGGCGGCCATCAGCTTCGTCAGCTTGATCGAGACGGTACACATCGTGCCTGCGCTCGGCAACCCAGCAGCAAAGATGCAGGTGATCGAAAATACGGTCGATATGTTATTACAAGGCTGGCTCAAGCGCTGAACGCGCCCGCAACTTGAGCCAGATGATCCGGATGCTGTTGGTCAATCGATTTGATTGTGTTTTGGCCC
>JAADYY010000529.1 GCA_010092805.1 Chloroflexota bacterium
CGCGGCGGAGGAGATCCAAATGTAAAATGTAGTTGGATTACTCCGCAATCCGATCCGCCGCGGCCAGCACATCTTTGAGCACAGGTTTGCCCGCAAAGTAAAGCACTTCACCCGGAACATCGCGGAGCTTCTCTGATGCCAGATTGACACGTTCATACACCAACAGCAGCAGATTGTGACATTGCGCCGCGCGCACCTTGGCGATTTTGCGGCGCAGGTACTCCGGGTGCCAGAAACCAACGATCTCGATGAGCGCCCGGCGGCCATCGCGCTTGTGAGTGAGTGCGAAATCTGGGATCATGACCGTATCGCCAAGCAGCAGCACCTCATCCTCGCGTGTGAGCAGCCACTGACCACGCTTATCACCGAATTTGTCAGCGAATTCGGCAGCAAAATCTGCCTCAAGGCGGCTGTCGTAATCGCCGCTGGCGCGAAAATGCGATTGCAGTGGCGTTGTGTGATCAAGCCGATACTCCAATGTTTGATCAAATTGTGGTGGGCGAACGGTAGCAGTCATTTGCCAGCGGTCGCTGAGGAACAGCGCGGGCAAAAATGCCGCGAACTGCCGACCGTAGCGCGTCGTCGCTTTGACGAACGGCGAAATCGGCCCGTCGAGCTGCACGTGATAGCCCGATGGCGTGAGCGGCTGCGCCCAGAACATCAGCTTGAACAGCTTCAGGTAACGCCAGAAATCCTTGTAGTTGTCATGGATTTCGACCTCCATCGCGTCTGACCAGTAGAGCGCTGCACGCAGACGTTCCAGATTGTAGCGTGCGATCAGCGCGATGGGTGTCCAGTCAGGGCCGGGGTCGGTGAGCAGATATTCACTGGGGCGGTCGGCGAACAGCGTCGCTTCGATTTGAGCCAGGCTGACGTTCAATTCGGCGGCCACCGCCGCAATCCGATCTGCGCGTGTCTGTGGATGGAACAGATCACGGGTTGCGAACGCTGGCCCATCTGCGAATAGGCGCTCGCGGAGTTCGGGCGGCGCAATCGGCGTGAACGGCGGCGCGAAATCTGCATTGTCCTTGAGCACTTTCACCAGCCCACGAATGATATTGTAATCGGTGCGGTCGGCTTCGTAGTTGGTGAGCGCTGCCTCGAAGGCGCGCTGCGGCTGCGTGCGATGTTGGTGGAACAGCGCGATCAGGTCGGCGGCGGTCTGCTGCCAATGGTCTGTCTCGCGGAGCTGCGTCACATACAGCCGATCCCCGCGACGGCGTAGATAAGGGCGGATCAATTCACTGGTGAGCATGATTTGGTTAGCCGGATTTCATTGCTGGCGGACGCGCCGCCGCGCCTGATTCTCTTCGATGGTTCCGCGCGCGATCACCTCAAACAGCACCGCCTGACGATTGCCAACCTTGCGCAGCACCCGTCCCAACCGCTGCACATACTCGCGCGTGCTGGCCGTGCCGCCCAGCACAATCGCCACTTTCGCCTCCGGGACATCCACGCCCTCATTGAGCACCCGCGATGTGACAATCGCTGGGTAGGTGCCACTGCGAAACCGGTCGAGGGTTTGTTTACGTTCGGCAGCTTTCGTCTCATGGGTGATCACGGGGATGAGGTGCTGTTTGGCGATGGTGTAAGCGGCGATGTTGTGCTCTGTGAAGATCAGGATGTGCTCGTGAGCGTATTCGCGCAGCAGCTTATCGAGCGTGGCGAGTTTACCCGAGCAGGTCGCCAGCAGCCGCTGGATGCGCTGCCGGGCGAGGAAGGCGCGCCGGGCTTCCGGCTCAATCGCGCCCAGGCGCATCAATTCCAGCAGCCAATTCGGCCCGTGTGTGCGCGGCAGGTTGCGTGCGCGAAAGAAGCTGCTGTAAATTGCAAAATCCTGATCGTAGAGTGTCTGCTCATTGGGTGTCAGATCGATGCGAAGGCGCTCTGTGCGATACTGTGCCAGACGTGTGCCCACCAGATCGTCGATGCGCAGTTCGTAGACAATCGGCCCAATCAGGTCGGCGACGCGCCAACGACCATCGACCTGCTCGTGATCTTCGGGATAGGTTGCAGTCAAGCCCAGACGATACAGCGCGGGCGACATCAGCGCGGTTTCGCCCCAACTCGGCGCGGGCAGGTGATGCACTTCATCGAAGATCAGCAGCTTGAAGGCATTGCCCTGCGCAGCCACCAGATCGCCCGCCGAATGATAGGTCGTCACGGTAATCGGCTTGATCAGTTTCTCGCCGCCGTAATACACGCCGATCTCCACCCCGAACGCATTGACGAGGCGGGCGTACCACTGATGCAGCAGGTCAATAGTTGGGGCGACAATCAAGCTGGAACACCCCGCCCGCTGAATCGCGTGGATGGCGACAAAGGTTTTGCCTGCACCAGTTGGCAAAATGATGCTGCCGCGTCGCTCAGCCGTCTCCCACGCACGGAGCGCCGCAGTTTGGTAGTCGTGCGGGCTGCGCGCGTCGTCCAGGCGCAGCGTCAAGCGATCCCAACGCGGGACGCGGTCACGGATCGAGGAGTCGCTGGGGAGTTCGCGCAGCCATTGGCGCACATGCCGATAGTGATGCGCCTCGCAACGCCACCGCGCTTTTACCCAGCGGAATGATCGATGAACGGTGGCCGCTTCATCCACATCGTAGAGGATGAGCGTACCACCGTCGAAAACAAGCGCACCTCTCATGGACGGCTCAACCGGATGCAAACCAGCATTCAACCGCCCATTATGGCGTGATTAACGCGCGAACGCAAGTTCTAGCTGCTGGCGACTTCGCTACGCACCAGTGCCCAGCAGCAGCACCAACACCAGCGAGAGCAGCAGCGTGAGCGTCCAGAGCGCGGCGGCGGTGGGCGTCTGCTGCTGCGGTTGGGGCGGCTGATACCGTTTGTTGAGCGGGAGCGCGCGCTGACGAACGGGGTCGAAGCGTTCGGTCAGCCAGCGGAACGTCACGGCCAGGAACCCACCGTAGAGCATGTGGCCGATCAGCGATGGAAAATTGGCGGTGGCGGCGTCCAGGTTCCAGGCCAGCGAACCGCTCAGGATCAGCGGCATGAGTGTCAACGGGCCGATGAACCACCAAACCAGGCCGAAAACGATCCCCCACGACAACGCCGAACCATAGGTGTGCACATTGCGCTGGAACAGCAAGCCGTAGGTCGCGCCGATGATCGCGCTGATGCTCATGTGGACGACGAAGCCGACCAGCGCCGCGTTGCCACCGACAACGCCCGCGACAGAGGGCAGGGTGTTGGTCGCAACCATGACCAGGGTGAACGCTAGACCCCCCGTCACGCTGGCGATGATACCCAGGCCGAGCGCGCGCACATTGCGGGTGCCGGGGCCTTCGGGTTCACGGTTGAGCGGGTCGGAGTCCACAAACAGGATTTGGTAGGTGCGCACAATGAGCGCATAGCTCAAGCCGAGGATCAGGCCGTAGACAATGTGCCCCACCAAACTGCCGAAGTTCTCCTGAGCCACGCCCAACGACCATTGCACACCCACGCCCAGGAAAACCGGCATGAGCGTCAGCGCCCCCAGAATCCACCAGATGAAACCGTAGGCGAAGCCCCAAGCGATGCTGGTGCCTAGCCCACGAATATCGGCCCGGAACAACACACCGAATGTCGCGCCGATAATCACGCTGATCAAGATGTGCAAAGCATACCCGGCATCAGCTGAATCGGTTTGCAGAATTTGCGCGACCAGCGGAAAGAACTGGACGCGGCTCATCCAACCACCGAAGACCAAACCGCCCAACAGCCCCGCCAGCGCACCGCTGACCGCCAGCCCCACGAACGTCAGGCCGATGTTGCGCAGGTTTTGCGGGTTGAGCTTTCCGGCGAACAGCGCCGCTAGCGTCAGGTAGATCAAGCCCATGGCGGCACCGAAACTGACCGCCAGCCCGGTCAGCAGCGGGAACGCATCTTGAGCCGCGCCAATCGTCCAGGTCACCGGCTGGCCGTTGAAGATTGGGAACAGCGTCAAGGGGCCAACGAACCACCACATCAAGCCAAACACCACGCCCCACATGATCCCCGCGCCGGGCGTGATCACGAGTTTGCCAAACGTCAGTGCGAAAATGATGCCAGTGAGTGTGCTAAGCACCAGATGGACAAGCAGATCGCCGGGAATGTCGCTCGCAGACATCAGCGGCGACACATTCTGGCTGGTCAGCAGCACCCAGTAAAGCAGCCCGGCGATGAGGCCCGCGGCTGCGCCGCAGGCTGCCCGGAGCACCGCCGGGGGCGCAAAATGGGTCTGAACTTGGAGATCACTGCCCGAGTAGGTCGTTGTACTCATGGATGGAGGTGCTCCTCTGCTGTTGGGCTAGTCTAAGACGGCGGGTTGATTATCTGCCACCCGGTCGGTGGGCTGTGCCGGTGGTGTCTGAGGTTGCAGCGTTGTTTGCAGCGACGCCAGATCGCGCGGGAAGAAGACATCCACCACCCAATCGAGCAGCACGCGGATGCGTTTTTCCATCGTCGGCAGCTTGGAGATATAGATGCCGCGCCACATGAACCAGGCAAACAGCCCGGAGAACTTGAAGCCGCCGACTTCGGCGACCGCCGTCTGGTGGCCGATCACCGCCAGGGTTCCCTGCGAGCGGTGTGCGAACTGCTTCGTTGGCTGCCCATGCATCAAGGCATGGATGTTGTAGGCGAGGGTTTTGCCTTCGCGCTGCGCATACTGCGCGGTGGGTGGTGCGGTTTCACCCGTGATCACATCCGGGACGATGGCGTTGTCGCCGATGGCCCAGACATTCTCGTGACCACGTACCCGCAGCATCTCATCAACGATCACCGCGCCGCGCTTGTCCGTTTCCAGGCCGCAGAGTTGCAGCGCCGGGTTCGGGACATTGCCCGCCGTCCAGATCAGCGTGCGGGTCGGAATTACCTGATCCTCGCCGATTTTCAGGAAGTCGGGGCCAGCATCGGACGCGCGCGCATTTAAGATGAACTCGATGCCGCGTGCCTCCATTTTTTCCTGCGCGTAACGCCCCAGCGATTCGCTCAGTTCCGGCAGAACGCGATCCCGCGCATGAATGAGGATCAGCCTGACCTCTTCAGGGTCAATGTTCGGGAAATACCAGAGCGAACCGCGCACCAGATCATTCAGGCTGCCGATCAACTCGATACCCGCGAAGCCGCCACCCACGACGACGAACGTCAGCAAGGTGCGGCGGTGTTCTGGATCGGGTTCGGTATCGGCGCGTTCGAGAATGTCGATGATGTGGTTGCGAATATCGACCGCATCGGTGAGTGATTTGAAAACAAAGGCGTTCGCTTCGATGTTCTTGTTGCCGAAGAAATTCGGCACTGAACCGAGTGCGAAGACCAGATGGGTGTAGTTCAAACTCGGTTCAGTGCTGACCCCGGTGGCAAAGCGCACAATCTGGTTTTCGAAATCGACGGCGGTCGGTTCGCCGCGCATCACACGCACGCGCTTGAAGAAGGTGCGCAGCGGTGGGGTGATGTGGCGCTCTTCGACGCCGCCGGATGTCACTTCCGATAGCATCGGCGTGAACAGCAGGTGATTCGTGTTGCTGACCAGCGCGATCTCGGTTTCTGGATGATCTTCGAAGTAGTGCTCAAGGTGCTGTGCCAATTCCACGCCAGCGAAGCCACCTCCCAGAATCACAATGCGATCTTGCACCTCGATGGGGGCTGGCGCTTCGTCTTCGATTTCGTCCAGGCTCAAGTTCGTCACCGAGAAAACCAGGCGGCAGCCGATGCCTAACAGCACACCTTGCAGCATATAGGTCACGAGCGCCGGGAACAACGCCACCGCTTCTTCAACACGCCACTGCGGCCCACGCCCCATGACCAGCGGAATCAAGTTCAGCACCAGCAGCACCCACATCAGGACGCCGTAGACCAGCCCGGACATGGTGCTTTGGGCGTACCCATCATCCGAGCGCGTCGGGAAGACATAGGCATAAGTAGCGCCGATGCCCGCTCCTAGCACCAGATGGATGAGCCACGCGATAAGCAGGTCATCGCTGCCACCGAGCATGTTGATCGCGGATTGCCCGATTAGGATCGTTGCTGCCACCCCACTGAGTAAGGCGGTCAGGATGCCGATAATCGAGCCGATGATGATCTGACGGATGCGATAGTTATTGTTCGTCATTTTCCCTCCTTCCGGATTGATGCTGACTGTTATACCTTACATAGATCTTGCGCCTTGTGGTGACGCCGGTGAGTCACCCGTGCGGGCGGCCACTGCCCAGAAACAACCTATGCCAGTCGCCCGCGAGGCGGATTATAGGCGCGCCGTGTACAACACATTCGCAAATGATACCCTGCACTTGCCCGCAATTGGGGGCAAGTGACGGCAAGGGTTGTTAAAAACCGCTACACTAAAAAGCGGTAGTACGTCATAGAGGTGGGAGTACAACTGCGCACATGGAGACGTTGACAACATCGGTGTTTTTGGGGACTTTGGCGCTTGTAGGGGTCGTGATTATTGTCTCGGCGCTGTTGTCCGGCATTATCGAACGCAGTGGGCTGCCACAGGTGGTCTTCTTCTTGACGCTGGGCGCGGTGCTTGGCCCGGCAGGTTTGGGGCTGCTGGATGTCTCGCTGGAGTCCGACGCGCTGCGCGTGGTGGCAACACTCAGCTTGACGCTCGTGCTGTTCAACGACGCG
>JAADYY010000530.1 GCA_010092805.1 Chloroflexota bacterium
GACCGCGTGATCGTCCACCGTGCGCACGACCCCGGCGGTGAGATCGAAGCCCGCGCCCGCGATCAATTGGGGCCGCCGCGCTACGCGGATGCCGGGATCGCGTTGTTCGCCGTGCCGCCCACCGCTGATCTGCCGGGGTTTAGCGCGCTGCCCGCCGCCGCGACCGCGATCAGCGACCGCGCCGAGTCGTATGGGTACGCGCCGTCGCGCGGCTGGGCGCTGCTGACGGGATCGCTCGCTGGGGAGGGCCGGGCGGTGACGCTGTCGCTCGACGATCAACCCGTCGCCGAATGGCAGATCGACGGGCCAACGCCGATCCGGGTGCCGCTGCCTGTCGCGGCGGGGACGTATCACGCAGCGACGCTGGCCCTCGCCGCGCCGTGCCCGCAGACGCTCAACCCCGCGCTCGAATGCCGGACGGTGGCCGTCGATGATCTCGCGCTGACGTTCGCGCCCGATGAGTCCGGGTTGGCCGCCCCGGTGCAGTTCGCACGCGATCTCACGCTGGCCCGCGCTATGATCACCGAGTCAGCCGCCCGCCCCGGCGAGACGTTGTCTGTGTGGCTGTGGTGGCGGTTCGGCGCGCCCGTCACCGCGAACGATGTGCGCTTCGTCCACGTGATCGACGCGGCGGGGCAGTTGGTCGTCGGGCAGGATAACCCGCTGGGCGCTGTGGCGGCGGGGGCCGCACGCGCCGAGATCGTCGATCTGCGGCTGCCAGATGATCTCACGATGGGAACATACCGGGTTTACGCGGGCTGGTACACCTTCCCAGACATCACCCGCTTCGACGTGCTCAGCGATGTGCCGGGCGCGCTGGATCGCGTCGTGCTGATCGGCGAGTTTGAGGTCGTGCTGGATTAGCGCGGCGATCAACGGATGCGCAGCGTGCGCACCGCGTCGGTGCCGTGCAGCTTGATGAGCGCCACCTGTTCTTCGAGCCAGCACCAACCCAACGCCTGGGCGACCAGCGCGGCTTCATCGGTTTCCACGAGTACCGTCTCATCGAGCGTGACGCTCTCTGGGCGTGACAATCCATGCACCAGCACCTCATAGGCGCGCACGCCCTCACCAATGCGAATCGTCGTTTCGTGGTTGCTGCGGCACATAAACAGGATGCGTTCGTCACCGTCGCAGAGCACGAACGCGCTTTCGGCGTCCGGGTAGATGTCGAGGGTGAGCGGGTCCCAGGCGCGCTGGCCAATGTAATCCATATCCGGGGCCATCGGCAGAATCGCGCCGCCGCGAATGTACATCGGCAGCACTTCCAGCGGCGCGGTCACGTCCAACCAGCGCGGCCCATCGAGTGCCTGCCCCGTCCAGATGTCGAACCAACGCCCCGCCGGCAAATACACCTGCCGGTGATCCGACTCGTCGAGGATCGGCGCGATCATGATCCATTCGCCAAACAGCCACTGATCGTCAATGGTGGCCGTCGTCGGGTCGTCCTGCCAATCGAGCAGCAGCGGGCGCAGCACAGGCAGGCTCGTCTTGATGCAGTGGTTGGCTGTGCTCCACAAATACGGGATCAGGCGGTAGCGCAGCCCGGCGTATTTGCGGAAAATATCGAGCGCACGTGCGCCGAAGGCCCAGGGTTCGCGGGCGATGGGGCCGTGCGCGCGCGGGTGGCTCACGAACAGCCCGGCCTGTGCCCAGCGGGTGTAGAGTTCCGGCGAAGGGGTGCCGCCAAACCCGCCAATATCGACGCTCCAGAACGGGAAGCCGCACAACCCCAAACTCAGGCCGCCGTGCCACAAATTGCCCAGGTCGCCCCACAGCACCGCCGGGTCACCGCCCCAATGGACGGGGTAGCGCTGCGATCCGGCGTAGGCCGACCGCCCCCAGACGATGCCTTCGCCCGTCTGCTCGACCGTTTTCTCGTAGATCGCCTGGTTGTAAAGCAGCGGGTAGAGATTATGCATCGCCAGCCCGTCAACGGTGGCGTATTCGGCGTCGTGCGGCGCGCCCTCGCCAAAATCTGTCTTGATCGCGGCGACACCCATCGCAAACAGCGGCTCGAACTTGCTTTGAATCCAGGCGACCGCGTCGGGGTTGCTGTAATCGATCACGGCGGTGGAGCCGAAGAAGCCATCCACCAGCCAGGGCGAGCCGTCCGGCTGTTTGGCGAAGTAGCCGTTAGCGACACCCTCTTGGTAAAAGGCGCTCGTCTGCGCGATGTACGGGATCTGCCACAGCGTCAGCCGGAAGCCCTGCTCCCGCAGCCGGGCGATCATCCCCTGCGGGTCGGGGAAGCGCTCCGGGCTGAAGGTCAGGTCGTTGACCCAGGGATCGGCGAACCAGTCGGTGTCGATGTGGATGACATCGCACGGAATCTGATGATCGCGCAGATCCGCTGCGACGGTTTCGACCTGCGTCTGTTCGTTGTAGCTCATGCGGCTCATCCACAGCCCAAAGCTCCACAGCGGCGGCAGCCCCGGCTGGCCGGTCAGGCTAGTGTAGCGCGGCAGAATGTCTTTGTAGGCCGGGCCGTAGATGAAGAACATATCCAGGTGATTGTCTTGCAGATGGACGCTGTAATGCGTGTGCGATTGATCGCCCAGGTGATACGTGATCGGGTAAGCCGAGTTGATGAACAGGCCGTAGCCGCGGCTGCTCATGAAAAACGGGATGTTTTTGTAGCTGGTGGGCCAGGTGTTGCCGGCGGCGTTGGCTTGCCACAGCGCGATCTTGCTGCCGCGCTTGTCGATGGCCGAAAACTGCTCACCGAAGCCGTATAGATGCTCGTCATAGCGCATCCGCGCGGTGAAAAATGTCTGCGTGCGATCCGTTTCGGGGTCGTGGGCACAGCCGAACGGGAACAGATGCCGGAAAAACCAGGGCCAGGCGTCGGTGATGCTGCCGCCGCCGATGCTTGATGCACCGACGGGCGGGTGCTGAAACACCGAGGCTGGCAGCGTGTCGAACAGCAGGTCGCCGCCCCGGCTGCTGATCGTCAGCCGCCAGGGGTCGAAGTCAACCGTCACCCGCAGCGTATCGGTGCGCAGCGTGATGCTGTGTTCGTCGTGTTCCACCCGTGCGCTGCGCGTGTGCTGCTCCAAATCCGCCGCGATCATGGGGGTGCGGTTGCGGGGCGGCCAATCATCTGCCCCGGCGTACACTTGTACCCGCACGATCTCTGGGGTGTGGAAGTTGATGCCGACCAACATCGGGACGCCCGCGCCGCTTGGCTCGGCGATCTCGGTGAGGGTGCCGTAACGGTCGCGGTAGCGGCGCTGAAACTGCGTCGTGGTGCAGCGCAGTGTCAGGCCAAACCCGTGCTGCTCCACCAATTCTGCCGCTTGGATGAGGTGAAGCGGCAGGTCGTAATTGTTCACAAAGGCGTCCAAATCGAAGGGGAGCGACATTGCAGCCTCTTTTGTTCGAGCCATTCAAAGCGTTCGCAAAAACGTGGGCACCACAGGCGCTGCACGGTCGAGCACACAACATAACGATTGCGCGGCGTAATAGTAACAGAGTACTTGACTTACCATACCAAATCTGAATGAAATGTTATGTCGCTGCCCGTGAATTTTTTGTGAAAACGCCGTGATTCGCACGAGGTCGGGGGGCTGTGCAGCCCCCCGACCTGCTTCGTCGTTGGCAGCAAGGCGTATGCAGTGGCTATCCGTCGGCGAGGATGTCGCGTATCACCCCCAGGATGATCTCTGGCTCGTAAAACATGACGCTGTGGCCGCTGTTGGGCGCAAACACCTGCTCACCGGCGGCGCGTTCGGCGGCGCGCGCATGGCTGGCAGCGGCAGTCTCCGCTGTATCGGCAAAATAGCCGCGCAGCGTCGTCAGCGACGGTGCCATCTCATCGGTCACATCCAGCAGGCCTAACATTGGCTCGATGTCCGCTTCGAGCTGTGCGCCTGCCGTGATGATCACAAACGATGTCCCGCGCAGGGCCGTCAGCGCCGCTTCCAGACGGGCCGCCGTCTCCTCAGAGCCAGCCCTGAACTCAGCCCCTTCATCCATGCCAACGGTATATTGAGCGCCAGCACGCGCCGCCGCCAACACCGCCTCTAGATCCGGCTCGTCCGCAAACCGCTCGGCGATCTGGGCGAGCTGCATATCGAAGGCTTGCTCCTGTATTTCCGGCGAGCCGATCATGTTCATGAGCGGTGCCAGGGTGAGCATTTGCAGCGGGTTGGGCTGCGGCAGCGGGTCCACCGGAGTCGGGTCCACCAGCACCACGCCCACCACCGCATCGAGATGATCGGCAGCGAACACCGGAATGCTCAGGCCCATGAGCGAATGGGCGACCAGCAGATACGGCCCGTCTTCGCCCGCCGCGCGCAGCAGCGCGTCCAGTTCTGTGTTGATCTGGTCGATGGTGCGCGCTTCGGGGCGGGCTTCGCTCCAGCCGTTGCCAGCACGGTCGTAGCTGCACGAACGGGCTTCGTCGGCGAGCTGCTGCTGCAAGTAGTACCACACCAGCCCCGTCGCCCCGGCCCCGGCATCGAAGATCACCGTCGGGCGGTCTGGGTGCGCGCCGACACAATGAATCCGCATGGTGTAGCCGTCCACTGTGACCAGTTCGCCGATGCGCGGCTCGCCGAGAGGTGCCGGCAGGTCGTCCTGCGCCTGTGCTGACCCGGCCAGCGGCCCCACGATCAGCCCGATGATTGCGAGAAACAGTGACACTCTGTCCATAAAATTTACGCTCCCTTCTCATTTGCCTGCGTGATACATAAATCATGCCCCCGCCTAGCCCGTTGGAGCCGGCGGGAGCACACGGCTTAATACGCAGGCCTCCGAGCGCGCGTTGCAGCCAGGCACAGCGCGGGAGATCTATGAGCGGTGGTTAATTCGCCCGGAAAGCGGCCCCCGGCGGCTGCGCGATGATCAGCGCTTTCAGGAAGGCGGCGGCTTTCTCAAAGCCTTCCGTTTGCGACATCAGGCCGTCTTTATCAGCTTGATCGCCTTAGCGGTTGGCTGCCGCTAACGCTTGACGGGCGCGCCGGACTCGAACGCTTGGATGGTGTCGAAGACGATGTTCAGCGAGTGGATGTTGTCCTGGCAGCGCGTCGGCGGGGGGGTGCCCTGCGTGATCGCTTCGTAAAATGTGTGCAGCAGGTAGCCCTGTTCGGTGTAGGCGGGCGTCACGGGCGTGATCTGCTCCGGCGGATCGTTGTCGATCTGCATAAAGGTGAAGCCCAGCGGCACGAGATCAGCGCGCACCCGCTGCAAGTAGACCTCATCGTCCAGCATCCAGATCACGCCGCGCTCACACTCGATGCGCCAATCGCCGTTCCACGAAAGCTGCTTCCCCTGCGAGCACCATGATCCGCTGTAGCTGACCACGACCCCATCGGCGAATTCCAGCGCGACTGTCGCGGAGGCATCGCCCGCGTACCAACTCCAGGGCGGGTTCCAGCTCTTGCCGTAGATCTCGACCGGCTCGCGCTCCAACAGAAACCGCATCAGATCGAAGTGATGGATCGCCATATCGATGATCAGCGGGTAGGCCATCACCTCACGGAAGCCGCCGGGGTGCGGCCCCCGGTAAAATGCGACCTGTACCGCGCCGATGCGCCCCAACTCGCCGGAGTCGAGCACCTGCTTGAGCGTCATCACAGGCACGCGGTAACGGTAGTTCTGCGCCACCATATGCACCAGGCCGGTGTCGTCGGCTTTGCGGACGATGGCCTGCGCCGCTGCGCGCGTATCAGCCAGCGGCTTTTCCGAGAGCACATGCAGCCCGGCCTCCAGCGCGGTGATCGACATCTGCTCGTGGAACTGCGGCGGCGTGATGTCAAGGACGGCATCGGCTTGCACCGCCGCCAGCGCTTCTGGCAGCGTGCGGTAGATCAGCGCCGGGTCGAGGCCGTAAGTGCCGGCCTGTTGCTGTGCGGTCTCCGGGTTGGTTTCGACAAACGCGGCGTGCTCGACCTCGGACGAATTGCGGACGGTCTGGAGCCACACGTTGCCCATCCCGCCGATTCCCAGTTGAATGACTTTCAGCATCGGTTGTTCAGGCTTTCTGTTGATGATGTGACGGATGTTGTTGGCGAATCAGGCCCTCACCCTAAATCCC
>JAADYY010000531.1 GCA_010092805.1 Chloroflexota bacterium
CCCCACCATGCAGACATCGTCTGTTGTTACTCCTCACTTGGCCATCAACGTGATATTAATTGTACCATGCGCCCATAAACCACTGCGCAGATGCTGGATTTTATATGAATGTATACGTGCGCGCGCGCGCAGCGTTGCAGCGGCTGCGCTTTCACGAAAATTTTCGGGGCGTTAAGGTTTTTTAATTTGCCTATGACCATTGTCCTGGGGTATAGTTAAGTGCAAATCGCGCCGATCCCAAAGAAATTCTATAAGTGCGCACCTTTGTTCATTTTGAGGAGGAAATCCATGTTCCGTCGTATTCTGATGATCGTTGTTGTGCTGGCCGTCGTGCTGGCGCTGGCCGTGAGCACCGTTGGTGCCCAGAACGATGTTTGCGTTGATATCGGTGTCGAGACCGGTGGCACCATCCTGGTTGACGTGCCCGGCGGCGACCGTGGCTACGGCTGCAACGTCCACACCATCGTCTCGAAGGACGTGGCCGTCATCGAAGGTGCGGTCGAAGTCTTCGAATTCGTGAGCGGTGGCCGCACCCGCCAGCTGGCCAGCGGTGACACCATCTTCAACGACCTCATCCGCGTCTGCTTCAACACCCTGACCCCGGAAGATGACCTGCTGATCTTCCACGACGCCGACTTCCGCACCCACCCGGAAGATGAACTGCGTCTGAACACCCCCATCCTGCCGATCCTGGCGGGTGTCCGTCTGGGTTTTGCCTGCATGGACGTGGATCGTCCGGGCACCGTGCGCGTGCTGCTGGGCGCGAACACCAACCCGATTGACCTCTCGGTTGACGAAGAAGAGTAAAGTCTTCGCTTTCTGAGCAATCCTCGACGCCGGCTCTGATGGGCCGGCGTTTTTGATTCCCCACTTCACGCCATACTGCTCTCGATCTTTTTAATTCTTTCTCAGCTTGCACTCATCTAAATTGAAATTTAACCACGTGAAGTGTTGTCGCCACCCTGGGTGAACTTCCGACCGATCAGTGTGCAAGCCTGGGACTTGACCCCGCGCGTGGATCTCTGCATGAAAAACGCTGACAATGGAAATCGATAAGCGCTTATCAGCGACGATTTTTTCGAAACTTCACGCATAGGAGTCTCAATTAAACATGCGAGCACTATCAATTTTCACCGCCGCAATCCTGCTGATCGCCGTCAGCTTGACCCCCAGCGCCGCGCAGGATGATCCTGGCGTTGTGAATGTCTATTCCGCCCGGCACTATGGCGCGCTGGAAGCGCCGTTTGTGGCGTTCACCGAAATGACGGGTATCGAAGTCCGCGTCTCGCAGGGGTCGCCGCGCGCGCTGCTGGAACGTCTGCGCGCGGAGGGTGAGCAAACCCCCGCCGATGTCTTCCTGGCCATTGACGCCGGGGTGCTCTCGCTGGCCGCCGAAGAGGGGCTGCTGCAACCCGTCGAATCTGAACTGCTCACGGAAAACATCGACGAGAGCCAGCGCGACCCGGATAACCTGTGGTTCGGCCTCAGCCAGCGCGTGCGCACCATCATGTACAATCCGGAGTTTGTCGATCCGGCGGAACTCTCAACGTATGCCGCGCTCGCTGACGAGCAATGGCAGGGGCGGCTGTGCATGCGCCCGGCCACCCACATCTACACCGTGTCGCTGGTCAGCAGCCTGATCTATCACCTGGGCTATGACGAAACACGCGACATCGTGAGTGGGTGGGTCGCCAACGCACCGCGCTACATCAACAGCGATACCCGCATGATCGAAACGGTGGCGGCGGGCGGCTGCGATGTCGCGCTGGCGAACCACTACTATCTGGGCCGCCTGCGCAACGAAGATCCCGAATACCCGGTGGAGATCTTCTGGGCGAACCAGCCAGACAGCGGCAGCGGCACGTTCTACAACATCAACGGCGCGGGCGTGACGACTGCGGCGCGTAACGTCGAGAACGCCGTCGCCTTCATTGAATTCCTGGCAAGCGACGAAGGCCAGTCGGGTGCGCCGGAAGGCTTCCCAGGCAGCAATTACGAGTACCCGACCAACTTCGCCATCGCGCCGAACGACGTGATCGCCACCTTCGGCGAGTTCCAGCTCGACCTGGATTATCCGCTGTGGGAGTACGGCAGCTTGCAAGCGACCGCCGTGCAACTGCTGGAAGAAGCGGGCTACGGCTTCAGCGAAAACTAACTGCGCCTGATGGCGTGACAATCGGCGGGCAGAGTCATGTGCATTGGCGCTGCTCGCCGAAGCGGTACCCATGTATTGTGTAACATACGCCTGGCTCTAGTGTAAGAACCTTAACTGAATTGAGTGACTGATGGCCTTACTGCAAAACATCACGAGCGGCGTCCGCCCACGCCGCGGGTTGCCCGCACACGCGATTACCACACATACCCAACGCCCCGGAGATCGCAGCCGGGCATCATTGATTCTGCCGCTGATCATCGCGGGGCTGATCATTGCGCCGCTGGCGCTGCTCACGCTGGAACTGCTCACCCCGGACATCGCGCTGTGGGAGCATTTGTGGGCGACGATCCTGCCGCCGATGCTGCGCAACACCGCTACCCTGGCCATCGGCACAGGCTTGAGTACCCTTGTGATCGGGGCGGGGTTCGCCTGGTTGGTCACCGCGCATGAGTTCCCAGGCCGCGCCATCTTCGACCGGGCGCTGCTGCTGCCGCTGGCGATCCCATCGTTTGTGATGGGCTTCGTCTTCATGGCGACCTTCGATTTTGCCGGGCCGGTGCAAACCGCGTGGCGGAGTATCTTCGGGCGCGATGCCTGGTTCCCAGATCTGTCGTCGGCGGGCGGCGTGATCCTGGTGATGACGCTGGTGCTGTACCCGTATGTGTATCTGCTGGCGCGCGCCGCCTTCCGTGAGCAGGCCGCCTCAACCTTCGAGGCCGCGCGCGTGATGGGCTACAGCCGCCTGCAAGCATTCTTCCGGCTGGTGCTGCCGCTGGCGCTGTCTCTTATACACATCT
>JAADYY010000532.1 GCA_010092805.1 Chloroflexota bacterium
ACTCAGAAATACGTCGCCCAGCGGCGGCTGAGTCCGCGCGCGCAGCATCAGCCGCAGCAGCGCGCGCATAAGCGCGTTGATCATTGTTGTCCTCGTTGGCTTCGGTCGTCTGGTCATGCGCTGGGTTCGGCGGTGTCGGCTGCGGTGCCGCCGATGCCGACAAACGGCTGCACATAGCCGGAAAGATAGCGGCTTGGCGGCGCTGCGGTGATGCCGATGGCGGCTGCGTCCCATTCTGGGTTGGGCATCCACAGCCCGCCGACGCGCAGCCCGATCACCGGGCCAATGGCGCGCCACAGCGGGAAGCGCAGCTCCAGCGTCAGCCCGGCGCGCAGCACGAAGCCGCCCATCCCGAAATCGCGCGCGTCGATCTGGTTGCCGGCGGCCTGCTCACCGCTGGCGGTCGCGGCGGTCGCCGGATACGCCACTTCGCCACCCATCCCCGCGCCGCCGAGCGTCACGTGGGGCGCGATGCGCAGCGGCCCACGCTTGAACACCAACAGGCCGACGCTCAAGCCGCCGAACCCCTGGCCCATATTCAGCGCGGGCGTGTTGGCCGCCGGGTCGGCTTCGATCTCGCTGCCCATGCCGCCGCCGCCCGTCCCCAGAGTCAGTGGGCCGATGGCCGTTTGCAGGGTGGTGACGGCGCTGAAATTTGGGTAGTTGGGGGTGGGCAGGCCCTGTTTGGCGAGCGCTTCACGGGCGATGGTCTGGGCGGGGCTGCCGCTCCATTCCGGGCCGAACACCATCGTGAAATCGCGCGGCCTGAGGGGGCGCTGCGCCACCGCCGCCAACAGCACGCGCACGAGATACTTAAGCACAGCGAAGTCCTTTCGAGCTTGGCGTCATCCAGCAAATCTGCGACGCCTGAGGCTTCCACAGCGGAGTGTAACCCACATTCGCCGCTGCGCAAGTTTGCAGCGCCGCTGCGCAAGTTTGCAGCGCCGCAGACGCGGTCGTTGGTGGCTTCTGGAGCGGGGGACGAGGGGGTGATTTTGGTGCACTGACCCTGGGGGCACACAAAAAAGGCACAGATCCGCTGGATCTGTGCCTCGTGATAATTCGGTTGCGCGAACCGGGTTTAGGCGACGGTGATCTCGTCGTTCAGGTACACGTCCTGAATCGCGTTGAGCAGTTCGGCCCCTTCGGCCATCGGGCGCTGGAACGCCTTCCGCCCGCTGATCAGGCCCGTGCCGCCCGCGCGCTTGTTGATCACGGCAGTCTTGACGGCTTCGGCGAAGTCGTTGGCCCCGCTGGCCCCGCCCGAATTGATCAGCGGCACGCGGCCCATGTAGCAGTTGATCACCTGATAGCGGGTCAGGTCGATGAGGTTGTCGCTGGTCAGTTCGGTGTAAATGCGTTCGTCCAGGCGGCCATACGACGAGCTGCCCGTGTTGAGCGCTTTGTAGCCGCCGTTGTGGGTTGGCAGCTTCTGCTTGATGATGTCCGCCTCGATGGTCACGCCCAGGTGATTGGCCTGCGCGGTCAGGTCGGCGGCGGTCTCGTGATTCTGGCCGTTCATCTTGAACGCGCCGTTGCGGACGTAGCACCACAGCACGGTCGCCATGCCCAGGGCGTGCGCTTCGTAGAACGCCTCGGCCACTTCGACGATCTCGCGGGTCGCGTCTTCCGAGCCGAAGTACACCGTCGCACCCACTGCCACCGCGCCCATATCCCAGGCTTCCCTGATCTTGCCAAACATGATCTGGCTGCTCTGGTTGGGGTAGGTGAGCAGTTCGTTGTGGTTGAACTTGACCAGGAACGGGATTTTGTGGGCGTATTTGCGCGCGACCGCGCCCAGTACGCCATAGGTGGAGGCGACGGCGTTGCAGCCGCCCTCAATTGCCAGCTTGACGATGTTTTCCGGGTCGAAGTAGGCCGGGTTCTTGGCGAACGACGCGCCCGCCGAATGCTCCACGCCCTGATCGACGGGCAGGATCGACAGGTAGCCGGTGCCACCCAGCCGCCCGTTGTCGAACATCTGCTGCAAGCTGCGCAGCACGCGCGGGTTGCGGTCAGAATCCAGCCACACGCGGTTGATGAAGTCCGCGCCGGGCAGGTGCAGCATATCTTTGCGGACGGTTTGGCTGGTGTGGTTCAGCAGCGCGTCGGCGTCAGCGCCCAACAGCTCAACAATTTTATCCGTGGTGTACGTGGTGGTTTGGGGGGCAGCAGCCACAGCCATAGGATCACTCCTGAAAATGCTAATTTGCCAAAACTGCCCTGAGTATACCACAGGCATCTGGCGGAATTCTTACGGGTTGCGGGCGAATCTGGGCAAAGTGACGGGAAATCCCGCCGATTTTACGGTTAATTGACTATTACATCTGCGGGCAAGTTGGGGTAATATTGATTACCATATTTAACATTTGTGCTTTCCCACAAAATACAGGAGCTTAACGCCCCATGAGCACCCAAAAAATGTTTGTGAGCGGCCTGCTGTTGGCCGCGTTGCTGCTGCTCATCGTCCCGGTGACGGTGGCGCAGGACGACCCGCCGGCTGAACCGTTGATCGAAAGTGCCTGCCTGGTCACCGATATTGGCCGCGTGAACGACGGCACCTTCAACCAGTTCGCGTTTGAAGGCTTCACCCGCGCCGCCGAAGATTTTGACATCGACACCACCTTCATCGAGACACAGGCGCAGGCCGATTACGTCGCCAACATCGCCACCTGCCTGGACGAAGGTTTTGAGGCCATCATCACCGTCGGCTTCTTGATCCAGGACGCGACGCTTGAAGCCGCCGAAGCCAACCCAGATGTATTCTTCATCGGTGTGGATCAGTTCTACAATGAAGGTGCGCCGGCCAACGTCGTCGGCTTGCAGTTCCGCGAAGATCAATCCGGCTTTCTGGCCGGGGCCATGGCCGCACTGATGACAGAGAGCGGCACGGTCGCCGGGGTGTATGGCGTGAATGTGCCAGCGGTGATCAAGTTCCGCAATGGCTATGAGCAGGGCGCGCGCTTCATCAACGAAGACATCATCACGCTGGGTGTGTACATCGACAGCTTCACCGCGCCAGACCGCGGGGCGACGGCGGCGGAGCAGTTCATTGGCGAAGGCGCGGACGTGATCTTCGGTGCAGGCGGCCAGACCGGTTCGGGTGCTATCACCCGCGCGGCGCAGGAGGGCGTGATGGTCATCGGGGTGGATCAAGATGAATACTTCACCACCTTCGGCAACGGCGAGACCCCCGGTGCCGAAAACCTGATCACCAGCGCCACCAAGCGCGTCGATCAAGCGGTGTACCTGTCGTTGGAAGCGCTGGTCATGGGTGATGCTGAAGCGTTCGGCGGCGGCGGCAACCGTGTCTTCTCGGCGGAAAACGAGGGTGTGGGGCTGGCACCGTCGCACGACGCGCAGGTACCGCAGAGCGTGCAGGATCAGTTGGATGAGATCTTCGCCGGGCTGGCCGACGGTTCCATCGAGACAGGCGTTGACGCCGTGTCGGGCGAACTGCTGGACATGATGGACGAAGATCCGGCAGAAATGGAACCGACCGAAGAAGCGGGCGCGTAGTCGCTCACACGGTTGGCCGCACACTTCACGTTGGGTAACTTACGGCGGATCAGGTGGCCTGATCCGCCGTTTCGTTGGTCGGCGCTGCTAATGCTGCTGTTGGCTCCGCCGGCTCCGTGTGGATGGTCACGCGCTGAATGCCGGGGCAGTGCGTGCGCAGCAGCAGCTCTGCCTCCTCCGCGATCGCGTGCGCTGCTTCCACTGTGAGCGCAGCGGGCAGCGTGACGTGCATTGTCAGCGCGCAACCCTCGTCGCTGTAGCCAGATGCGCGCACATCATGCCAATCGAGCGCGGGATAATGCGCCCGCAGCAGCGCCAACGCCTCATCCACCGGCGCGCAGATCGGCGGGTGCGGTGCCGCAGCGGCGGCCTGGGATGGCTCGATGTGCGTGACCACTTCGCAGATCTCCGGGATGCTGACGTGGATCGCTTGCTCAAGCGCGCTCACCTGTGCGTGGGCGGCTGCCAACGTCTGCTGCGGCGGCACCTCCACATGCAGCTCCAGAATTTTGCCCGCTTGGCCAGCACACACGCGGACTTCGTGGGTCGCTAAACCCAGTGCATCAGCGCGGGCGCGGGCCAGCAGCCCATAATCTGGCGCGGTGGCGGCTTGCGGCACGCAATGCACCTCGATTTCCGCAACTGATCCCAGCTTCTCGCACAGCTTGCTGCGAATGGCCCCCGTGATCGCGGCGGTGTGATCGGCGGTGGTTTCTGGTGCGACCTCAATGTCGATGTCGATGTGGGCGGCGGCGGCGGGGCCGCGGCTGCGGGCGCGTACCACCCGCGCCACCGACGGCACCTCGGCGATGTAGGCGCGCAACTGATCCGGCGCGAACGGCGCGGTATCGACCAGCACGCCGCCCGTGCGCCGCAAGATGTCCCAGGCCGCCCGCCCGATGAGCGCGACGATGATCAGCGCGGCCAGCGGGTCGGCCCAGCCCCAGCCGAAGGTCACCAGCGCCATACTGCCCAGCACCGAGAGCGTCACAAACACATCGGCGCGGGTGTTGGCCGCGTCGGCCAGCAGAATCTCGGAGCGCAGCCGTCGCCCGGCCCGCCGCTGATAGGTGCTGACGCCGATGTTGATCACCAACGTGACGATCAGCACAGCGAAGGCCAGCGGCGACAGTTCGGGTGCCGCCCCACTCAGGAAGCGCTCGACCGCGCCGCTGACGATCTCCCAGGCGGTCAGCAGCAGCAGCACGCCGATGCCCAGCGCCGCCAGCGTCTCGTAGCGGGCGTGCCCATAGGGGTGATCGTCGTCGGGTGGGCGGGCCGCGATGCGCGTGGCGATCAGCCCGATGAGGTTGGATGCGCCGTCCATCAACGAATGGAAGCCGTCCGCCGTGATCGAGAGCGCGCCTGTTGCCAGCCCCACCATAATTTTGCCGAAGGCCACCAGTAAATTCAGAGCCAATGTGATCAGCAGCACGCGCCGCACTTCACGGCGGGCGCTATTCGTTTCAGTCGTGTGTGTCAAATCGTGCATGAATCCTGCGTGGAACCGTGTGGTTCCCCCCCTTATGTTCGTGGCTCGATCATAGGGGAATAACATGGATTTTGACAATCCAGCGCGCGAAAATTCGGGCGGCGTGCCCGCCGGGTTTAGCGCCGCTGAAATCATAAGTGCAGCGCTGCACAAACCTCACGCCTCTGCTTAGCGCCGCGCTGACCAACGCCGGTCAGGGTGGGCGAT
>JAADYY010000089.1 GCA_010092805.1 Chloroflexota bacterium
ACATCGAGACGTGGGTGCAGTGGGGGCCTACCGATGCGGTGTATCTGGCGCTCACGGCGGCGGGCCACTGCAACCAGGCGACTTACTTCAGCGGGTGGCACGCGTTCGCGTTTGGCGACGTGCGCTGCGCCGGCTTTGGGCTGCAACCGGTCGCGCTGCGGCTGCTTTCTGCGCGTGAACAGGCCCCCGGCGGCCTCTGGAACGCCACCTTTGATGAGATGCAAGTCTCAGTTTGCCGGCAGGTGCCCGCATGTTACGACTGACGCTTCGGCTCACTGCCCTGCTCACATTGATCGGCGGCAGTCTGCTCACGCTGATCTACGCACAACCCTACGACGCGCCCGACATCCGCGCGTTGATCGAGTCGCCGGGCTGCCCTGACCCGTGCTGGCAGGGGCTGCAACCCGCCGTGACCACCGGCGCGCAAGCCGAAGCGGTGCTGGGTGAACACCCCTGGGTGGACGCGCGCATCGGCTCGCGGCGGCTGGGCAACGGCTGGATCGAGTATGCGTGGTGGTGGAGTGGCGCTCAACCGCCGTCGGTGGCGGCAGATGAACCCGGCTCCACCCTGGTGATCGACGACCGGGTCGATACGGTGCGCGTGCTCACCACGCTGCAACTCGGCGATCTGTGGGTGCAGCTTGGCCCGCCGAGCAACGGCGCGGTCTTTTCGTTGGGCGGACGCCCCAACTGGCAGCACCTCGCTTACCCGGAAGTCGGCGTGCTGTTCCAAGCGCCGCTGCGCTGCCAGCAGTTCTGGGCGCAGCCGGTGCGGCTGCTGCTCAACGGCGGGGCGATTCACGCGACCGAACTGCCCGATCCGTATGACCTGCGCGCCATGCGGGCGCTCGCGTGCCGCTGGGATCGGTGGGGGCGCTGAGCCGATGCTGCGGGCTGCGCTCTGGATGGCGCTGATCTTCACGCTGGTCGGCACCGCGCTGCTCGCCGCGCTGCGGGCGCAGCCGTACACCGCGCCGGACATCCGCACGCTGATCGCTGCGCCGGACGGCTGTCCTGATCCGTGCTGGCAGGGCATCCGCCCCGGCGTGACCACGCTGACGATGGGGGCCGACACGATCACGCGCCATCCCTGGGTTGGCAATCTGGTGCATATCGAAACGCACCCGACCACGACCCACGTGCGCTGGGCATGGAGCGGTGCGCAGCCGGCTTACATCGACACGACCCGCGCAAGCTGGATCAGCGGGGTGCCAGGCCGCCCGGTGACCATGATCAGCCTGAAGACGACGCTGCGCTTTGGCGATCTGTGGTTGCAGCTCGGTCGCCCGCAGGCGCGCGCGCTGGGCAGCTACACCGTCGGCGGGCCGCCGCTGCAATTTCTGGCCTACGCAGACGCTGTTGTGTCGTTTGCGGTGTGGCCGGGCTGTGCGCAGTTCTGGCACCAACCCGTCGATATCGTCTATTTGCCCGATATTGGGGATGTGGATGTGGCGGGCGGCGGGTATGATCTGGCATTGATGCGCGCCACCGCCTGCAACCTCGATCCGTGAACGGATCGAGTGACCGACCGTTTGTGCGAGCCATTGAGCCGAGGAGTCCCCCGATGCTGCGACTGACCCTCCTGCTGACGCCGCTGCTGCTGCTGCTGCTGGCGCTGCCGCTGGCCTGGATTCACACGCGCCCATACACCGCCCCCGACATCCGCGCGATTCTCGCGCCGGACGGCTGCCCCGCCCCCTGCTGGCAGACGATCCGCGCCGGGAGCACCCGGCTCGCCGAGGCTGAGGCGCGCCTGCATCAGCACCCCTGGATTGCCGCTGATGATCCGTTCGTCAGCGATATATCACCCGACAGCGGGCTGATCCGCATGAACTGGGGTTGGAGCGGCGCGCAGCCCACCTATGTCGATGCCGCCGAGCCGGGCCGCTTGCGCGGTGCGGGCGGCTTCGTCGAGCAGATTGACATTGAGACGACTTTCGCCTTCGGTGACCTGTGGTTGCAGCTCGGCCCGCCGGACGGCCTGTTGGACGCGGGGCAGCGCGGGACATATCAAGCGCTGTGGTACCGTGATTTCACCGTCACGCTGCGCACACCGCTCGACTGCGCGCGCTTCTGGCACCAGCCCGTCCGGTTGGAATTCGCCGTCTACCGCTCCGACCCGCGCATTTACGCCGTCCCCTACGCTGTGGCGCGGATGCAGGCGCTCGCTTGCCAGGCGCGGCCCTGATGTTGCGGCTGATGTTGCGGCGCGTGCTGCCCGCTGCCCTGATGCTTGCGGCGCTGCTGATCGCGGCGGTGAGGTTGATCCCGGTGCGCGGCGACACCGCCCCGGACATCCGCGCGATCCTCGCGCCACCGGATGCTTGCGCCGCGCCCTGCTGGCAAGGCATCCAGCCGGGCGAAACAAGCATTGACGAGGCGGTGGCGCTGCTGGCGGCGCATCCCTGGGTCGCTGCCATCGCGCCGCTGCCGCCGGGGGTGGCTGGAACGGCGCATCAGTATCGCTTGGTTTGGAGTGGTGCCCAGCCCGCCTACATTGACGGGGGACGCCCCGGCCATATCTACGGCTCGGATCAGGGGATTGAGGGCGTCATCTTGTGGACGACGCTGCGCTTCGGCGATCTATGGATGCAGCTCGGCCCGCCAGATCACGGCGACATAACGTTGAACGACTGGCAATTGGTGGAATACAGCGCGCTCCCTATCAGTGGCTTGATCGAGCTGCACTGCGCGCGGTTTTGGGAGCAGCGGGTGCGGCTGGAGATTCGCGCCCATGAGCCGAATCGCGCCGCCTACGATTACAGCCCGCGCGCCGCACGCGACCTCGCCTGCGCCCGCTAGCGCTGAGACGTGCCGCCTGGCTGTTTGGCCCGCATCCCCCGGCCCCTGCTCCCTGAGTGAGGGAGACGGGGAGCGCAACCCGGGTTGAAGTCCCGCTCCCAGTGCCGCAGGCCTGGTC
>JAADYY010000533.1 GCA_010092805.1 Chloroflexota bacterium
ACCGCCGCAACGCTTGGAGTCAGCGTTGATGTTTTTCGCCGCAGGTTATTCGTTTTGACCGCTCTTATCACGGGCGTGATGGTTGCCGTCAGTGGATCGATTGGGTTTATCGGGCTGATGGTACCTCACATGGTGCGATTTGTGGTGGGTTCTGATCACCGACGGGTCCTGCCGCTCTCGGTACTCGTCGGCAGCGTTTTTCTTATCTGGGTGGATGTCATTGCCCGCACTGCGTTTGCACCGGTTGAGCTGCCGGTGGGTGTCATTACCTCTATTTTGGGAGGGCCTTTTTTCTTATGGCTTATGTGGCGCAGTCGATCTGAACATCGAGGAGACAATTAATGGATATTCAGGTGGAGCACGCGAGCTGGTCAGCAGACGCAAAAACCATTGTGGATACCGTTGATCTGCGTGCAAAAACAGGGGAGTTTATCGGTCTAATTGGGCCAAATGGCAGCGGCAAATCAACGTTACTGCGCCTGATGTACCGCTTTTATCTGCCGGACTCCGGTATTGTCTTGCTGGACGAACGCGATATCTGGTCAATGGCAGCCAAAGAGGTGGCACGCTGCACAGCCGTCGTGGCACAAGAACGCGCCAGTGACTTCGACTTCAGCGTCGATGAAATCGTTATGATGGGACGTACCCCGCATAAGGGTATGTTCGATCCAGATACCTTCGAAGACGATACGATTGTTGAAGATGCGCTCAGACGTGTTGGCATGTCAGCGTTCAGTAGACGGAATTTCCACACCTTATCCGGGGGTGAAAAACAACGCGTTCTTGTGGCTCGTGCGCTTGCCCAACAGGCCCGTGTCCTGATTCTGGATGAGCCGACTAACCATCTCGACATCCGCTATCAAATCGAGATTCTCGAACTGGTTAGGTCACTGCGTGTCACTACCGTTGCTGCGCTACACGATCTCAATCTCGCAGCTCGCTACTGTGATCGGTTGTATTTGCTTGATGCAGGCAAAGTTGTCGCTGAAGGCCCCCCTGCCTCTGTACTTACGCCATCCACGATTGCGGATGTTTATGGGGTGGTCGCTGAAGTCGGGCAGAGACACAACGGACGGCTGCACATCGTGTTTGACAACTTAATCAACAACTGACTCGCTAGACTAACCGCTGGACGACCTGCTTGTAGGTGAAACACAAGCAGAATACGCAAACAACCTGCTAGCCGCCTTGAACTGGATCGGTGGCGACGGAGTTATGCGTTCCAAAGGCATTTGCTGGCTGGCAACGCGGCATGAGTTGGCGGGCATGTGGTCGCAGGCCGGTCAGCTTATCAGCCTGGAACCGGCGGGAACCTGGTGGGCGGATGCTCCCGGCGACGAGATTCCAGGCGAGATGCGCGAGAGCGTCACGGCACTGATAGATGGTGACTATGGCGACCGCCGTCAGGAATTCGATGCCGAAGCGTTTTGCCAGTCCACCGATGATGTTGTTTCCGAAGGTAGCAACATCATCGCGGCTGTGACTTGGAGGGAGGTGAGAATTGAATTCGCTCATTGACACCATATGCCTGACAACAACGGCATGATTTTGCAAACTTAAGTCGCATGTACATGATTGATTTACCCATTGAAAGGATTAGCAATCTCTGGTCCAACGCCAGTGACGACCGCGTACAGGTCATCAATGATGGCATGAGCGGCGATATAGCCCGTGCCAAACCAGTTGTTGTCTACGATATACAGCCTGTCTTCCCGCACGACATCCAGTGCTTGCCACAACAGATTCTCCTGCAATTCGGCGAGATAGTCCTGGGCGTCACCCGGAGTCAGTCCATCGGTCGTGAAGGCAAACACATAATCCGCATCAATGACGGGTATTTGTTCCAGGGAAATATTGGCCAGGCGCGGACTACCGAACTGCTCAGTACTCGCGGCGATCACATCGGATTGCCCCTCTGGTGATGTGAAGCCAACGGCGCTCAAAACCGCCCAGGGAAACGAGTCCTCGAAATACAGGCGCAGCTGCTCCGGTCGAATCCGCAGTACAGAAACTGTCGGCGGGCGGTTGAAATCAGCGGTGATAGCGTCACGCAGGTTGTCCAGGCGTGCGTCGAAGGTCGCCTCAACCTCTGCCAGAGCCTCCCCATGCCCGACCACTTCCGCGAAAAACCGTGCCGACTCACGCCAGTCCACCGCGCCGCTGTTGTCGAAGAACACCGTTGGTGCGATAGCGCTGAGCTGCTCGTACAGGCTGTCGCACGCCGTCTGGCGGCAGAGAATGACATCCGGCTCAGCCTCAAGCAGCCTTTCGATATTGATCGGGATGCCAGTATCGACTACATCCGACAACCGCTCACCGAACTGCGGGAACTTACCTGTCAGTTCATCGACGTAGATGGCGGGTGTCGCCACAATCGGCAGATCGAGCGCGACCATCGTCTCAAAGGTGAACGGATCAAGCGCGATGATACGCTGGGGGTTCTCCGGGACGCAGGTCTCGCCGAGCGCGTGTTCGATCAGGCGAAACCCGTCCGCGCAGGGACTATCCTGTGCTGAGACAGGCAGTAGTACGATCAGGGACAGTAGAGCGATGAGCAAACGTTTCATTCGACCTTCTCCAATCGTGTGACCTGATATTGTGGATAGGCGTGGGGCTTTTCGTCCCCGGTGGAGCCAATGGTCTCGACATGGGCGGCAATAGTGACGCGCCCTTCGTAAGCGCCGCGCACGCTGCCGTCCCCGGATTGGTAGGTGATGCGGATCTCTGCCCATCCCTGCGGGTCGCCCGCATCCTTCGTTAGTTCGATGCCCTGCCGTTGATAGGTCGTCCATACCCAACCCTCTCGCAGCAGGATGTCGCGCTCCATCGCCTGCGCGAAGCCGTAGGGCAGCGCCGCGCTGCCGCGATATTTTTTGCCCAGCGGCGAGAAGTCACCGTCGCGCTCGATAATATGGCGTCCGTCCTCCGGGTCAACGAAGGCCCAGTAATCACCACGCGGCATGTCCATCA
>JAADYY010000090.1 GCA_010092805.1 Chloroflexota bacterium
CCCCCCACATGGCGACGCGGGCCAAACAGCCGTATACTGTTTCGCATCACCCAGTGTCTGTGCATCCTCTGGCCATTCAGCCGCAGCGCCTCGTGGGGGCGGGTCAGCGGAAGTTTTATGAGGGTGTGCAGATCGTCACATCGCTGCGCCGTTTGGCGAGCACGAAAGGAACTGGCTACATGGACGATCAACTCGATCAGATCGCGGCATTGTTCCGCGAAACCGCCGCAGCCCATCACCAAGCGTATATCGAGACCGACGGGGACGACCCCGAGTGGCCGTTGTGGTATGCCGAGTACATGCGCAACAAACTTGCCGCGCTCCTCGACGCCAAGTTCACCAAATCGGAGCTGGTCTATTTGCTCGTGCGCCTCGACAAAGAACAGCAGCTCGAAGCGCCCGGCGCGAATTGGCCACGCTATTATGCTGATTGGTTGGTCGGCAATTACGGCTGATCTGTTCGCGCACACATTCGATCAGCGGGCGTGATCGCGGGGCACGCCTGTTGTTCGGCCAATTTTCGCCGCCAGCTTGATTACATTTCTGATCAAGAGAGCGCTGCCGCGTTACGCCAACTATTATTTATCACCCTCATCGGCATTAATCGCCCCCTTCAAAACCCGACAAATGCTACCTGATTGACATTACAGATCACACAAGCGACCTGTGCGGGTGATGACATATGATCAACGGGTAAGGTCAAAAAATAACCAGTCGGTTTTTTCGTGTCTGGCCCAGCGGCTGGACGCAGTGAAAGGGGGAGCGGCGTTCTACGTCGCACACGTTTATGACACAGCGTCTATTTACCACCATCGATGGCAACGAAGCAGTCGCACGGGTTGCCTACAGACTGAACGAGGTGATTGCGATCTACCCCATCACGCCGTCCTCACCAATAGGGGAATGGGCAGATGAATGGGCGGCCAATGAGCAGCCGAATTTGTGGGGCACAGCACCGCTGGTCGTCGAAATGCAAAGCGAAGGCGGGGCCGCTGGTGCCGTCCATGGCGCGCTGCAAACTGGCTCGCTGACGACGACGTTCACCGCTTCACAGGGCCTGCTCCTGATGATCCCCAACCTCTACAAAATTGCCGGCGAGCTGACGACAACCGTACTGCACGTCGCCGCGCGGTCGATTGCAGCACAAGCCCTGTCGATCTTTGGTGATCACAGCGATGTGATGGCCGCGCGCGGCACGGGGTTTGCGCTGTTGGCATCGGCATCGGTGCAAGAAGCGCACGACTTCGCCCTCATCGCGCAGACGGCAACTTTGGCCGCACGGGTGCCGTTTATTCACTTCTTCGACGGCTTCCGCACCTCACACGAAATCGCCAAGATCGAGCTGTTGCCCGACGAAACCCTGCGCGCCATGATCGACGATGATCTGGTCAGGGCACACCGGGCACGCGGCCTCACCCCAGAAGATCCGGTCCTGCGCGGCACGGCCCAGAACCCAGACGTGTTTTTCCAGGCACGCGAGACCGTCAACTCGTTTTACGACAACTGCCCAGACATCGTTCAGAACGCGATGGATCAATTCGCGGCGCTGACCGGGCGTCAGTACCAACTGTACGAATATCATGGCGCGGCGGACGCCGAGCGCGTCGTCATCCTGATGGGTTCAGGCTGCGAGACAGCTCACGAAACGGTCGATTACCTGACGGCGCAGGGCGAAAAAGTCGGCGTGCTGAAAGTGCGGCTGTATCGCCCATTCGACGCCGCGCGCTTGCTGGCGGCTTTGCCAGAGACAACCCAGGCCATCGCCATTCTGGATCGCACAAAAGAGCCGGGCAGCAGCGGCGAACCGCTTTACCTGGACTGCGTAAACGCCCTGTTTGAAGCCAAAAGCACCATCACGGCGGTGGGCGGGCGCTACGGCCTCTCCTCCAAAGAATTCACCCCGGCGATGATCAAAGCCGTACTCGATAATCTGGCGCTGGCCAAGCCAAAGAATCACTTTACCATCGGCATTGACGACGATGTGACCAACACCAGCCTCCCCTACGACCCCACGTTCTCCACCGAGTCGGATCAAGTCACCCGGGCGGTCTTCTACGGCCTCGGCTCTGACGGGACAGTGGGTGCCAACAAGAACTCGATCAAGATCATCGGCGAAAACACCGATAACTACGCCCAGGGCTACTTCGTCTACGACTCGAAGAAGTCCGGCTCGATGACGATTTCGCACTTGCGCTTTGGGTCACAGCAAATTCGCTCGACCTACCAGATCAACGCAGCGAATTTCGTCGCCTGCCACCAATTCCTGTTCCTGGAACGCTACGACATCGTGAATCTGTGCGCGCCGGGCGGTGTCTTCTTGCTGAACGCGCCGTACAGCGCAGACGAAGTCTGGAGTCATCTGCCGCGCCGCGTACAGGAACAGATCATCGAGCGCAACGTCGAATTCTACGTCATCAATGCGTCAGAAGTCGCCCGCACCAGCGGCATGGGGCGGCGCATCAACACCGTGATGCAGGTTTGCTTCTTCGCCATCTCCGGCGTGCTGCCGCGTGATGAAGCCATCGCGCAAATCAAGTACTCCATCGAGAAAACCTATGGCAAAAAGGGCGAAGAGATCGTCAACATGAACCTGCGGGCGGTCGATATGACGCTCGACAATCTGTTCAAGGTACAGGTACCCGCGACGGTTTCCAGCGATGTGCCGATGCTGCCCCCCGTTCCGGACGCCGCGCCGGACTTCGTACGCAACGTCCTCGGCACAATGATCGCACGGCAAGGCGATACGCTGCCGGTGAGTGCGATGCCTGTTGACGGCACCTACCCCACTGGCACAACCCAATGGGAAAAACGCAACCTTGCCGACGAAATCCCCGTGTGGGACGCGGATGTCTGCATTCAGTGCGGCAAATGTGCGCTGGTGTGCCCGCACGCTGTCATCCGCATCAAGACGTATGACCCCGCGCTGCTGGCCGACGCCCCCGCGACCTTCAAATCGACCGATGCGCGCGACCGCGAATGGCAAGATCTGAAGTACACCATTCAGGTGGCCCCAGAAGACTGCACCGGCTGCGCCATCTGCGTTGATGTTTGCCCGGCGAAGAACAAACAAGCCCTCGGTCGCAAAGCGATCAACATGGAACCGCAGCCGCCACTGCGCGCAAGCGAAAGCACCAACTGGGACTTCTTCATCAACCTGCCAGAAATGGACCGGCGGCTGATCAAGATCAGCAGCATTCGTCAACAGCAGGTGCAGCAGCCGCTCTTTGAATTCTCTGGTGCGTGCTCAGGCTGCGGCGAAACCCCCTACATCAAGCTGA
Source organism: Chloroflexota bacterium (assembly GCA_010092805.1). Classification (GTDB taxonomy): domain Bacteria; phylum Chloroflexota; class Anaerolineae; order Aggregatilineales; family Phototrophicaceae; genus Flexifilum. Next base: position 3,279 of record JAADYY010000090.1, read on the forward strand.
TCACGCAGTTGTTCGGCGACCGTGCCGTCGTCGCCAACGCGACGGGCTGCTCATCAATTTACGGCGGTAACCTGCCGACGACGCCTTGGGCCAAGAACACCGACGGACGCGGCCCGGCCTGGTCGAATTCGTTGTTCGAGGACAACGCCGAGTTCGGCCTGGGGATGCGCGTCTCGATTGACAAGCAGGTTGAGTATGCACGCGAACTGGTCGCACGCTTGCGCGACGCCATCGGCGCGGAACTGGCCGACGCCCTGCTCGGTGCGACGCAAAACGACGAAGCCGACATCTACGACCAGCGCGAGCGCGTTTCGCAGCTCAAATCGTTGCTTGAACGGATGGACAGTGCCGACGCGAAACAACTGTTGAGCCTGGCTAACATGCTGGTCAAACGCAATGTCTGGATCATCGGTGGTGACGGCTGGGCCTATGACATTGACTACGGCGGCCTTGATCACGTGATGGCGAGCGGTCGCAACGTCAACATTCTGGTGATGGACACGGAGGTCTACTCGAACACGGGCGGCCAGATGTCCAAAGCGACACCGCTCGCGGCTGTTGCCAAATTCGCGGCTGGCGGCAAGCGGCTCGTCAAGAAAGACCTGGGCATGATGGCGATGACCTACGGCAATGTCTACGTGGCGCAGGTGGCGATGGGCGCACGCGACGAGCAAACGCTCCGCGCCTTCATTGAAGCGGAAGCGTATGACGGCCCCTCGTTGATCATCGCCTACAGCCACTGCATCGCGCACGGCATCGACATGGAAAAAGCGAATCACAGCCAGAAAGCCGCTGTCGACTCCGGCCAATGGCTGCTGTATCGGTACAACCCACTGCGCGGCGAAGCGGGCCAGAATCCGCTGCAAATCGACTCGCGTGCCCCGAAAGTGCGCGTCCAGGATTACATGTACCTGGAAAATCGGTTCCGGATGCTGACTTTCAGCAAACCGGAGATCGCCAAGACTCTGCTGGACGCTGCTCAGAAGCACGTTGAAGATCGCTGGGCACTCTATCAATATCTGGCGGCGCGGCCCTGGTCGCCCGATGGCGATACCAACGGCGCGTCGGATGCCTAAGTGTTAAGGAATAACGCTGATGACTGTTGATCTGAGAACGACTTATCTGGGCAAGGAACTGCGGTCGCCGCTGGTCGCTTCTGCCTCGCCGCTGTCGGATGACATCGGCAACATCAAACGCTTGGAGGACGCCGGCGCGTCAGCCATCGTCCACTACTCGCTGTTTGAGGAGCAGATTCGCCAGGAGACCACCCGTCTGCACGCGGACACGCTGGCGGGCACAGAGAGTTTTGCCGAGGCCCTCACCTACTTCCCAGAGCCGGATACCTTCCATTTGGGGCCAGACGGCTACCTGAATCACATCCGCCAGGCGAAGGAAGCCGTTGACATCCCGGTGATCGCCAGCCTCAATGGCACCTCAATTGGTGGGTGGACGCGCTTCGCCCGCGAGATGGAAGAGGCCGGGGCCGACGCACTCGAACTCAACATCTACTACATCCCCACCGATATGAATCTGCCGGGCGCGCAGGTCGAGCAGACGTACCTCGAAATTCTGCGTGCCGTCAAGAATGCTGTCAGCATCCCAGTGGCTATCAAGCTGAGTCCATTTTTCAGCAATATGGCACACATGGCGAAACAGCTCGAAACCGCAGGTGCCGATGGGCTGGTGCTGTTCAACCGCTTCTACCAGCCAGACATTGATCTGGAGACGTTTGAGGTGGTGCCCAACGTCCTGCTGAGCACACCGCAAGCCTTGCGCCTGCCGCTTACCTGGATTGGTATTCTGTATGGGCGCATCAAGCCGAGTTTGGCCGCCACCAGCGGGATCCATTCCGCCGAGGATGTCGTCAAACTGATGATGGTGGGCGCAAATGTCACGATGATGGCCTCCAG
>JAADYY010000534.1 GCA_010092805.1 Chloroflexota bacterium
ATCGCGACGCGCGGCCAGCTCGCCCGCAATCGACGGGCCGCCGACCGCTGCGTAATGCACGTGATCGCGCACCGCTGGCGGCAGATGATCGTGCAGGTAATCGGGGAGCACTTGCAGGTTGCCGTCGGCGTCACCGGCCAGCCCCTTCGTGATCATCAGGATGATCTGGCCGGGGCGGATGTGCGGGCCGATGGCTTCCGCGACCCAATCGACGCCGCGCGAATTGACGCCGACCACAACGATCTCGGCACCGGGCACCATCTCGGCGATCTGCGTATGGAAGTAGGGTTGAATGTTCGCGGGGATCGCGCGCTTGAGGGTGGGGTGAAAGCGCCGATCCTGACAGCTTTGGATGATGTCGTCGTCTAAATGTGTGCCCACCAGGCGGATGTCATGCCCGTTGTCGGCGGCGGGGAACATCAACGCCGTCCCCATCACCCCAGCGCCCACCACCGTGATCAAAGCCATCAGCATCCCCTCTAGTTCAGATTAATTTGCACATTTGTGAATTGCTTTCACAATGTTCAGCAGCAAGTGTATGAGACCGCGCGTCCCTTGTCAAGCAGGCGAGCTGCACACGGCAGCATCACAGATTCTCATTGACTGCTCATCGGCGCGCGCTTCGGGAAAAATCCGGCTGCCAGGCCGGGGGCACACCGGGCGCAGCGCGCCAACCTGAGCAATTGATGAGTCTGCCGCCGGGCGGCCTGCGTTGACACTGATCGACAATCCGCATATAGTAATGATGCTTTGGTGAACGGCCTGCACAAATGTGAAAGCAACGCCGCCGCTTCACCAGCGTCATGCAGCACGTTTGACCAAAAAAATTCGCGGTGCCAGCGCTTGCGGTGCCCATGTTTACTGTTGTTACGACAAGACGTTGTGAGTGGAGATAGAGATTTATGGCTCAGCAAGACAGCGTGCTGCCGTCGGCACCCCAGGCCGCCGCGCCCACACGTCCGCAGCACCGCCGCCCCTTTTTCTCGTCGGATAACCCCTGGTTCTGGCTCGCGCCGGGCCTCGCCCTGCTGATTCTCTTCAGCATTGGCCCGCTGCTGTATAACCTGGTCGCCAGCTTCCACGAATGGGACATCATGAACCGCGTCTTCGAGCCGGTCGGCTTCGAAAACTGGGAGAACCTGCTCACCAACGCCGACGGGCGCATCTACAACGCGCTGGCGGTGACCTTCCAGTACAGCGTCATCGCGCTGATCACGCAGTTCTTGCTCGGCCTGGGGATCGCGCTGCTGCTGGACGAGGAACCCTGGGGCAGCGGCCTGTTCAGCACGCTCTTGATCCTGCCGATTGTCGTCGCGCCCGCGATTGCCGGGATGATCTTCCGTTTGCTGGAGCACTCCGATTTCGGCGCGATCTCGTGGTTTCTGTATCAAACCGGGCTGCTCTCGCCGGAAGAACCCTTGTTGGGCGGCACGGGCCGCTTCGCGCTGGTGGGCCTGCTGATCGTGGACATCTGGCAGTGGACGCCGTTCTTCGTGCTGATTCTGCTGGCCGGGCTGAAGGGCATCCCGCATGATGTGCTCGAAGCGTCATCGGTGGATGGTGCGAACTGGTTCCAGCAGTTCTTCCGCATCCGCTTCCCGCTGCTGCGCGGGGTGCTGGCCGTCGCGGTGCTCTTCCGCCTCATCGATCTGTTCCGCGTCTTCGACTACGTCGTGATCATGACTTCTGGCGGGCCGGGCGGGCGCACCGAAACGCTCAGCTTTTTGGGTTACGTCAACACCTTCACCACGCTCGAATGGGGTTACGGCGCGGCGCTCTCGCTGTTCATCGTGATCCTGGCGTGGGTGTCGGCGTATGTCTATCAGCGTATTTTCAACGTCCGCTGGTGATCCAGCCCGCATCCAATCCGCCGCGAAGCAGATAGGACGACTGACGATGGCAAGCATCACGCGCACCAACGCCGATTCAAACCAGAACCTTTCCGGCACCGACAACTGGAAACACATCCGCGATCAGCAGCAGCGGCGGCAGCGCATCCGCAAAGCGCTGCTGACGGCGGCGACACTGGTCATCGTGCTGATTTTTCTCTACCCCATCTATTTCTGGATAACCGCTTCGGTGCGGCCCTTCCAGGAAATTTTCGCGGTGCCGCCGCAGATCGCCATCACCGAAACCACCGATGCATGGTGGAGCGTCGTGATCGGTGGGCGCAGCTACGCCGATGTGGTGCGTGAGCAGGCCGGGGCCGCCGCCACCGCGACCGGCGGCGCGGGCACGAGTGGCTTTTACGTCGTGCCCTACCTCATCGACTCGATCATCATCGGCCTCACGAGCACCTTCGTCGTGATCGTCGTTGGCTCGATCACATCGTATGGCTTGTCACGGTTCCACTTCCGCGCCAAACAAAATGTCGCCTTCTTCATCATCTCGACGCGCTTCATGCCGCCGATTGCGGTGGCGCTGCCGCTGTTCCTCATCTATACCGAACTCGGCTGGATCGACACGTATCATGGGTTGATTCTGGCGCATACGGTGATCAACCTGCCGATTGCGATCCTGCTGATGAAGAGCTTTTTCGACGACATCCCGCAGGATCTCGACGAGGCGGCGATGGTTGACGGCGCGACCCGCTGGGGGGCGTTCTGGCGTGTGACGGTGCGCCTCGCCACACCGGGGATCGCGGCGGCGGCGGTGCTGTCGATGATCTTCTCGTGGAATGAGTTCCTGCTGACGCTTTACCTCACCCGCTTCGAGATCCGCACGATCCCGGTGGCGATGTCCACCTTTGACTCGTCGTCGGGCGGCACACAGTGGGGCTTTTTGGCGGCTGCCGGGTCGGCGGCGATGATCCCGGTGTTCATCTTCATTTTGTTTGTGCAGCGGCATCTGGTGCGTGGGCTGACGTTGGGCGCGGTGCGCGGCTAGAT
>JAADYY010000535.1 GCA_010092805.1 Chloroflexota bacterium
CCACAGAGGTAGAACAAATTTGGTGCGCTAGCCCTGGGCGGGATTGGCTTGTAGTCGTTTTTGCATGATCAGCGTTAGAATGGATGTTGTCAAAATGATTCCAGCCGCCGTCACGTGTGGCCGTGGCTGATCAGAAGTGTTATGCAAGCTAGATCTTTTTTGAGAGGAGTTTCCGTTTATGGCACTCGCACAACCTGAGCTGACCCCGGCCTCGCGGCTGAACGCCCGCCCGGTGACGTTGGCCGTGATCGTCGGCAATCGCGGGTTTTTCCCCGCACATCTGGCGCTGAGTGGGCGCAAGACGATTCTAGAGGTGCTGGAACAAGCGGGCATTCAGGCGATCATCCCGCCGGAAGACGCGACCAACGTCGGCAGCATCGAATCGCTGGCCGAGGCGCGGCTGGCCGCTGATCTATTCCGCGAGCACCGTGACGAGATCGATGGTGTGCTGGTCACGCTGCCGAACTTCGGCGACGAGCGCGCTGTCGCCAATACGCTGCGCTTCGCCGACCTCAACGTGCCGGTGCTGATCCACGCTTTCCCCGACGACGCCACCAAAATGGGCCTCGACGACCGCCGCGACAGCTTCTGCGGCAAGATGAGCGCCTGCAATAACCTGCATCAGTACGGCATCCGCTACACGCTGACCTCACAGCACACGATGGACCCGAACAGCCCTGCGTTCATGGCGGATCTGCGCCAGTTCGAGGCGGTCTGCCGGGTGGTGCGCGGGATGCGCACGGCGCGCATGGGCATGATGGGCGCGCGACCGGAAGCTTTCAAGACGGTGCGTTTCAGCGAAAAACTGCTCGATCTGGCCGGGATCAGCGTCGAGACGCTCGATCTCAGCGAGGTGTTCGGGCGCATCGAGCGGCTGACCGACGATGACGCAGCGGTGCAGACCAAGCTCGGCAGCATCCGCGAGTACGCCCAGACCAAAGATGTGCCGGAGATCTCGCTGCTGCGCATGGCGAAGTTCGGCGTCGTGCTCGACGGCTGGATGGACGACAATCAATTGGATGCGACGGCGATTCAGTGCTGGACGAGCATGGAAGAATATTTCGGCGTGGTGCCTTGCACGCTGATGAGCATGAGCAGCAACAAACTCAACCCCTCAGCGTGCGAGACCGACATCGTGGGCGCGCTGGCGATGTTGGCGCTGCAATTGGCGTCGGGCAAGCCGTCGGCGCTGGTCGATTGGAACAACAATTATGGCGACGATCCCGATAAGGCCGTCGTCTTCCACTGCTCCAACCTGCCCAAAGATGTGTTCGTCGATGAGATCCCGGTGATGGAATTCCAGGAGATCATCGCGGCGAGCGTGGGCGAGGAAAACACTTACGGTGCCATCTACGGGCGCATCAGCGAGCAGCCGTTCAGCTATCTGCGCCTCACCACCGATGACTTCACTGGCACGATCCGCGCCTACACCGGGCAGGGCCACTTCACTGACGACCCGGTGCATACGTTCGGCGGCTATGGCGTCGCGCAGGTGCCGCGCTTCCAGGAGCTGCTGGCTTACATCTGCAACAACGGCTTCGAGCATCACGTCAGCGTCAATCAGGCGCACATCGCCCCGGTGATTGACGAGGCGTTCAACAAATATCTCGGCTGGCCGACCTATCATCACAAGTAATCACGCCGAATTGACGATCTGACCGAGTTGGGGCGGACGCCCCAACCGCGCCACGACTTCAGCGTGATCTGTCACCGCCGCAATCAGTAAGCGAGTCACTCAGGAAACAGCCGATGACGATGCCGCCAACGCACGCGCCAAACCCGCCCGCCCTGCTCGAAATGCGCCACATCACCAAGCAGTTCCCTGGTGTGCTGGCGCTGGATGACGTGAGCCTGGAAGTGCGCCGGGGCGAAGTCCACGCCATCGTTGGGGAAAACGGTGCGGGCAAATCCACGCTGATGAAGATCCTCTCCGGGGTGTATCAGGCGGACACAGGCGAGGTCATCTTCAACGGCGAGCACGTGCATTTCACCAACCCACGCCAGGCGCAGAGCGCTGGAATCACGACGATCTATCAGGAACTCAACCAGATTCCGCTGCTTTCGGTGATGGAAAACATCTTTCTGGGCAGCGAACTCACACGCGGCCCGTTCATCGATTGGCCAGCGATCCGCCAGCAGTCGCAGGCGGTGCTGACCAAGCTCCGCCTCGATATTGATCCTCGGATGCAGCTCAGCCGGCTCGGTGTGGGTCAGGCGCAAATGGTCGAAGTCGCCAAGGCGCTGCACCATGAAGCCGACCTGATCATCATGGATGAGCCGACCGCCGCGCTCAGCCTGCACGAGATCGAGAATTTATTCGAGATCATCCGCGATCTGCGTGCGCAGGGCGTGGCCGTGATCTACATCAGCCACCACCTGGAAGAAGCCTTCGCCATCTGCGACCGGATCACGGTGCTGCGCGACGGCCAGCACATCAGCACGCAGCCCGTCGGCGATCTCGACATGGACGAACTGATCCGGCTGATGGTGGGGCGCACGCTCGATGAGCAGTTCCCGAAGGTGGTGGCCGAGCGCGGCGCGGAGATCTTGCGGGTGGAAGGGCTGAACCAGGGCGAGCGGCTGAAGGACATCAGTTTGGCGGTTCACGCGGGCGAGGTGCTGGGCATCGCCGGGCTGATGGGCGCGGGCCGCACCGAGATCGTGCGGGCGGTGTTCGGCGCTGACCCGATTGACAGCGGCGTAGTGTTCATCGACGGTGAGCGCGTGGCGATTCGCAGCCCGCGCGACGCCATTCGGCACGGCATCGCGCTGCTCACCGAAGATCGCAAACAGCAAGGCTTGCTGATGCACCTGCCGACACGGGCCAATGTCTCGGTCGCCATTTTGCAGCAGCTCACCCGCTGGGGGCTGATCAACCGGCGGCAGGAGCGCGACCTCGTCAACCGCTACGTGGAGAGCATCGCCATTAAAGTGGCGGATTTGGAGCAGTTGGTCTCGAATCTCTCTGGCGGCAACCAGCAGAAAGTCGTGCTCAGTAAATGGATGGCGACCACGCCCCGTGTGCTGATCTTCGATGAGCCGACGCGCGGCATCGATGTGGGCGCGAAAGTCGAGATCTACAAGCTGATCAACACGTTTGTGGCGCAGGGTGGCGCGGTGATCATGGTGAGTTCGGAGCTGCCGGAGATTCTGGGCATGAGCGACCGGATCATGGTCATCCGCGAAGGGCGGGTGACCGGCTTTGTTGAGCGCGCCGACGCGACGCAGGAACGGCTCATGGAGCTGGCGACCGCAGCCACCGACGAGCAGGCCGACTTCCACCTGCACGATCTGCCGCTGCATGACACAGCAACACCTGAACAGCAGTAGGCCACAACGATGGTCAGCATCAACAAACGCATCAACACAATCAGTAGAGAGCGAAACTTATGTCTGTGAGTGTGCCGCGTGAGCGGGACGCGCAAGCCAACGGGGCGCGCTTGCTCCCTGCGCTGGGGCGCTGGTTAGGGAGTCTTGGCCCGCTGCTCGTTTTCATCTTGATGTTCGTGGGGCTGTGGATCTTCGCGCCTGCGTTCCGTTCGCCCACGAGCGTTGGGCTGCTGCTGCTGGAAGCCGCCGCCATCGCCATTGTCTCCGCCGGGCAAACCTACGTGATCATGACTGGCGGCATCGACCTTTCGGTCGAAGCGATGGTGTCGTTCAGCGGCGTGATCGCGGCGATTCTGATCGCCGGGTCGAACGTGGCGGGCGGGCAGGTCGCTGACGGCATCGATCCGGTGTTCGCCATCGCCATCGCGCTGGCGGCGGGCCTGGCGATTGGCCTGTTTCAGGGATCGCTGATCACGTGGTTCAGAATGAACCCGTTGATCGTCACACTCGGCTCACGAAGTATCTTGCTCGGCTTCGCGCTGGTGCTCACCAACGGCGCGGGCATCAACATCCGCCGTGAAGGCGTGCTCGAATTCATCACCAGCCGCTTCGATATTGTGGAGCGCTGGAACCTGCCGATGCCGTTCATCATCGCAATGGTGATCTTCGTGATCTCGTGGATTGTGCTGCGGCAGACGCGCTTCGGGCGTTACACCTACGCCATTGGCGGCGGCGGTGAGGAAGCTGCGCGGCTTTCCGGGATCAATGTCAACCGCATCAAGATCATGATTTACGGGATCAGTGGGCTGCTGGCGGCGGTCGCGGGCGTGATCGTGATGGCGCGGCTGCGTTCCGGCGCGTACCAGAACGGCACCGACCTCACGCTGATGTCGGTGGCGGCGGTGGTCATCGGCGGCACACCGCTGACAGGCGGCAAGGGCGGCATCTGGGGGACGTTGGCGGGTGTGTTCATCATCCGCATTGTCAATCAGGGGATGGTGTACCTGAGTGTGCCATCGAACGCCAAAGAGATCGTGCTTGGCTCGATCATTGTGCTGGCGGTGCTGCTCGACGTGCTGCGGCAGGGCGAGATCTCATGGCTGCGCTTTGGGCGCAGGCGTGCAGCTACTTGAGCGATGCGGTATGATCTGCGCTTGTGTTTGCTCCTCGCCCACCCCGAAGACCCATCTTTGGCTGATCGCGGGGCGGCGGGGTTAAACAATCTTTTTTACACTTGATTTACACTGCTTGGCTCTATGGAGGAAAGACGTATGCGCAAAAACATCACTTTCATGCTGATCGTTGTGTTGGTGCTCGCGATCCTGTCGGCGGGGATGGTCGCCGCGCAGGACGAGGGCGAATCCCGCTATGTTGGTTTCGTGCCCCCGGCGCTGACCAGCCCGTTCCATGTGGCGATGGTTGAGGGCGCGACCGCCCGCGCCGAAGAACTCGGTTGGGAACTTGAGGTGCAGGCCCCGGCCAGCGAAGGCGACTTCGCGGCGTTCGTGACCACCGTCGAGCAGTTGCTGGAATTGGGCGTGGAATCCATCAGCATCAACCCCATCGGCACCGACTCGGCGATCACGGCGGTGCTGGCCGCCAACGAGCGCGAAGTGCCGATTTTGGCGCACAACTTCATCACCCCGTTCACCGAAGGCGCGGTCAACACCTACATCGGCTACGATCAGTGGGGTGGGGCGGCAGCGCTGGCCGCGCACACCTGCGAACTGATCGCGGGCAAGTATGACAGCACGGTAGAGGAGACGACCGGTAAGGTCTTCATCCTGGAAGGCATCGACAGCATCTTCTCGCGCCGCCGCACGCAGGGCTTCGAGGCTGGCTTGGCCGCCACCTGCCCCAATGTCGAGGTCGTCGGCTCGCAGAGCGCTGAATGGCTGCGCACCACCGGCCAGGAAGTCGCCGCGATTGCGTTGCAGCAGAACCCAGACATCGACGTGTTTTACGGCAACAGCGACGAAATGGCGATTGGTGCCGCGCTCGCCGCGCAGGATCTGGGTCTGGTGATTAATGAAGACTTCTTCGCCGTCGGCATTGACGGCAACCAACCGACGCTCGACCTGTTGGCCGATGGCGAATTCAGCGCCACCCTCGGCGTCGATCCGTTCCGCATGGGTGTCGCCGTGATCGACACGATGGCCGCCGTCTTCGCGGGCGAAGAAACCCCCGAAATCCTGCTAACGCCGTCGGTGGTGGTCACGCCGGATAATCTGGACGCCTACCTGGCGGGCGAGCTGTGGACCGAACCCGTGCCTGGCTTCCCCGAATTCGATAACGGCGAACCGACCGTGCCCGAAGATGACATGGGCGA
>JAADYY010000536.1 GCA_010092805.1 Chloroflexota bacterium
AGATGTGTATAAGAGACAGCCTGTATGTCGGGACGCGGCGACCGCGACTTATCCCCGGAGCAAGCGGGGAATTTCCCGCAGCTTGGGCGCTTGCCCGGCCAGCAGCGTCTGCACCCGGAACATCCGCCCGGCCAACCACATCACCGCCGCGACCAGCAGCGCCAACAGCGCCAGGCTGATGAGAATCTCCAGCGGCGGCACTTCCGACGACAGCACCAAACGCTGCGGCATCGCCAGCGCTGAAGTGACCGGAAATAAGCTGAGAATCACCGGCAGCGGTGCGTTCGGCGCTTCGATGAAAAAGGGCAGAAAATACAGCGGAATCGTGGCTGGCAGCGTGAGCAGCGCCGCATACTGTGGCCCTTCACGCATCGAGTTTGAGATCGCGCCGATCACGCCATAAAACGCTGCAAACAGCATATACGCCAGCACGAAATAAATCAGCAGCAGCGGCAGCACATCGAGCGGGAGTTGTAGGTTCGCCAGCGTCGCGATGATCCCGACTGCATCACCCAGCGCCTCGCCGCCAGCGACAATCACGATCAAGACGAGACCGGCAATCCAGGCGATGATCTGGACAAGGCCAAGCAGTCCATACGCCAGAATCTTGCCGCCTAACAGCGCGGTCGGCTGCAAACTCGAGAGCAAGATCTCGACGATGCGCGTCTCTTTCTCCTCAATCACGCTTTGCAGCAAATAGCCATTGGTGACGAACAACGCCAGCAGCAAAGCGAGGGTGAAAATATAAACGACCACGAAGGCCGCGCCGGTATCCTGCGGCCCCGCGTCTGCGCCCACCACCGACAGATTCGTCACACGGATATTGGCCGGATCAACGAGGCGCGTCAGCACTGTATCGTCAATGCCCTGGGCCAGTTCCGCCTGCACCAGAAATTGGATCGGTGAGGTATCGAGCAAATTCAGGCTGAAGCGCGGCAGAATTATGCGAATTCTGCCACCGTCCAGGTAATCTGCGGGGATCACATAGTACACGCTGATCGCGCCAGACTCGACGGCGGCGCGCGCGGCCTCCTCATCGGGGTATTGCACGAGGATCGCGCTCAGCTCGCCGGGATCACCGAAGCGCCCGGTGAAATCGACATACCCCGAAACCCGGTTCTCATCCATCTCCAGCGCGTCGAGAATCTCTTCGGCTTCGCTCAAGCGACCATCATCACCGCCAAACGCCGCCGAACCGTCACTGCTGGCATCAGCACCGCCACTTGACTGCAACACTTGAAACCCCAACAACAGCAGCAGCCCGATCAGCGGAATCCCAAACGACATGAACAAGTAGCCGCGCCGCCGGAACCCGCGCCGAAATTCATAAACAAATACGTCCAGCAAACGGATCATGCAGTTTGTCGCTCCTGTGCTTGTGGCTCGGTGGCCGAGGTTGCCATGGCGGGCCGCCGCCGAATGGCCCGCAACACCTCACGCAGGCCGGGGCGCTTGCCGTAGAGCAGCAGCGCCCAGCGGAAGATGCGCGCCGACATCCACACAAAGAAGATCGTCGCCAGCACCAGCAGCCCCAAACTCAACCCGATCTGCCAGACCGGCACCGCCCCGAAGCCCAACCGCAAGATGATCGCCGAGGGCGCGGTCAGCGGGAACAGTGTCAGGGCGGTGGCGATGCCGCCGTCGGGGTCGGTGATGAAGCTGAACATGAAGAATAGCGGCAGCGCCAGCCCCAAGCTCAGCAGCCCGGCATACTGCCGGCTTTCCTGTTCGGAGCCTACCACCACGCCGATGGCGGCCATGATGCTGGCAAAGAGGAAGTAGCCGAACACGAAGTAGATCAACCCGATGATCACGAGATCGGCGGGGATAGCGATCCCGCCGAGCGGATCCCCAGCCTGCGTCAACGGGATGGCCAACGCACCGACCGCACCCCAGATCACGACCTGTGTGAGGCCAAGCGCCCCCAACCCCAGCAGCTTGCCCGCGAACAACTGGAACGGCGTGACCGATGTGACCAGAATCTCCATAATGCGGTTGGTCTTCTCCTCAACCACCCCAGACATCAGGTAGCCGCTGGTCGTCTGGCTGGAGATCATGAAGATGATGATGAAGATGAGCGGCGTCATAAACAGGGAGAGCACCGCGTTTTCTTGGTCGAAGCTGCGCCCGCTGTTGAGGAGCTGCATCTCGAACGGCCCCGCTGCGCCGATGCGACTGCGGACGGTTGGGTCAAGCTCGCGCCCCACATTGACGGCCAGGAAGGCCTCAATGGCATCTTCCAGCGCTTCGGGCACCCCAGCGCTGGCAACCAGATTCACCGCCCCCGTCTCCAGATAATTCTCGGTGACGACGAAGTACGCCCCCAGCTCACCCGCGTCGATGGCGGCACGGGCCGTCGCTTCATCATCGTAAGCCGCGAAATAGTCCGGCTCATCAATGCGCGCGACCAGCACGCCGGCAAGATCGATGTAGCCGACCGTGCCGACCGCCCCTACATTGGTCTCCGCCTCGGTGGTGGCAGAGAACACGAAGAACAGCATGACAATCGTGAGCAGCGGAACGCCGAACGCCGCGAACAAGAAGCCGCGCCGCCGCACATTGAACAGATATTCGTGCCGGGCAACCAATAAGGCTTTATTCATGTTCACGCACCACCTGAATGAAAATATCGTTGAGGCTGGGAACGGCCAGTTCGAAGCGGCGGATGTGCAGCGAGTCATCCTGCGCGATGTCGGCCAGCACATGGTCTGGCGTCACGCCCGCCCGCAGATGCAGCAGCATCATCTGGCGACCATTCTGCGACGGTTCGATAGATTCGACCCCCGCCAACCGCGACCAGTCGCCCTCGCCTTCGACGATCACCGCGGGGATCGCGTACTGGTTCCGCACTTGATCGACCGAGCCGTAAAGCTGCTGCTCGCCCCGGTTGATCATGAGCAGGCGGTCGGCCATCTCCTCAACCTGATGCATCTGATGGGTACTCATCACCACCGCGCCGCCGCGATTTTTAAATTCGCGCAGCAGATCTTTGATCGCCAGCGTGTTCACCGGGTCGAGGCCGGAGAACGGCTCATCCACGATGATCAGTTCGGGGTTATGCATCACCGTCACCGCAAACTGCACTTTCTGCTGCATACCTTTACTCAGTTCGCTGACTTTGCTGTTGGCGTTTTCCGCCAGACCCAGCTTTTCCAGATATTCCAGGCTGTTGGCTTTCGCCGCCGCACGCGCCATCCCCTTGAGCGTGCCCAGATAGGTCATCATCTCCAGCACGCGCACATTGCGGTACAGGCCGCGCTCTTCCGGCAAATAGCCGATGCGATCTTTGGTCGCGTCAGTCATGGGGCTGCCCAGCACCGCGATCGTGCCTGCGTCCGGCTTGAGAATATCCAGGATCATGCGGATGGTGGTGCTTTTGCCCGCGCCATTCGGCCCCAGCATCGCAAAAATCTCGCCCGCATACACCTCAAACGTCAGGTCACTGACCGCCCGAAACGCCCCGTAAGTCTTCGAAATCTGTTCTACAGCGATAGCCACATCGGTTCCCATCGGCTGTGCTCCCTTCACAGTGTGCGACACCGTTTACATTTCTGGTTCAGTTTTGTGGAGAAGTATGAATTGTATCATGACGTTTATACGGACTCGGACGATGATTGGTTTGGGCAATCTCAAGAATTTGTGGAGAATTCACGGTTTTTTTGTGGAAGCAGATTTATACTAAAAATACGGCTTTATGGTGGTACGCTGTGCAAATGTGGGTGACACGCCATACATTGCGGAAACAAGCAAGGCCAACGCCCAATATTGAGCGAACACCTTGGTTGCGCCCAAGCTGAATCTGATGGTACACTGCAAAAATGCGAGTGTATCATAGATTAATTAAACTTAACTAACAATTCAGGGTTCATACTTGACGGTAGCCTGAGTGTATAGTGGATATGTAAGGGGAATTTCGTATGAAACGGCACATCTTGGTCGTTGATGATGAAATCGGTGCCTTGACCCTCATCGGCATCATGCTCGAACGTGGCGGGTTTGGCGTGCTCAAGGCCCGCGACGCGCGCTCGGCGCTGTCTGTGCTTGAGGACAACGCGCCAGATCTGATCATTTTGGATGTCATGATGCCCGGCATGGATGGCATTGAACTGTGCGGGAAGATTCGCCAGCGCGA
>JAADYY010000537.1 GCA_010092805.1 Chloroflexota bacterium
GATCTGTTGTCCGATGCACGGTGGTAGCTACACGCGCCCACCATGCTTTCCTCCACCCGCTAAAGACGGGTGGTTTCCAGCAAGGAGGGTTCGATGAGCGATACTGCACATCATGCACTCGATCAATTCAAGCTGGATGGCCGCGTCGTCATTGTCACAGGCGGGGCCGGGCTGCTTGGCGAACAATATGTGTGGGCGCTGGCGCAGGCCGGAGCGCACGCCGTCGCAGCCGATCTCGACTGCACACGTGCTGAGCAGCTCGCCGACGCTGTCAGCGCGCAGACTGGGGTCAAGGCACTCGGCATTCAGGTGGATGTCGCTGACCCGGCGTCTGTGAGCAACCTTATGCAAGCGACGCTCGCTACCTTTGGGCGCGTTGATGGGCTGGTCAACAATGCAGCCATCGATCCAAAATTCGATAGCACGAGCAGCGCCCAACACACCGCCACTTTCGAGAATTACCCGCTCACGCTGTGGAACCAGAGTCTGGCCGTCAACGTGACCGGGATGTTTCTGTGCGCGCAGGCCGTGGCCCCAACAATGCTGGCCCAGAAAAGCGGCGTGATCGTCAATGTGGCTTCAACCTATGGCATCGTCGGCCCGGATCAGCGGCTGTACGAGCGCGATGATCCCGGCAGCCCACGCACCTTCAAGCCAGTCGCCTACTCTGTGACCAAGAGCGCCATCCTGGGCCTCACGCGCTATCTGGCGGCGTATTGGGCGGAACAGGGTATTCGTGTCAACACGCTGACTCCCGGCGGCGTCTTCAACGATCATGATGACGAATTCGTCCGCCGTTACAGCGCGCGCACGATCTTGGGGCGGATGGCCGAAAAATCCGAATACACTGGCGCTTTGTTATTTTTGTTATCCGATGCTTCGTCTTACATGACGGGCAGCAACCTGATTGTTGATGGTGGCTGGACAGCATGGTGATTCGACTGTTCATCCCCACCGAATGCCTCGTCCTGACGACAACACAAACCCAACGGTGATGACCAAAACACGCAACCGCCCCATTGTGGCAATTATCCCGGCACGCGGCGGCTCCAAATCGATTCCGCGTAAAAACATCAAGACACTCGGCGGCGCGCCGTTGATCGCGTACAGCATTGCCGCTGGGCTGCAAGCCCAAAAAGTAGATCGGGTGATCGTCTCGACAGACGACGAAGAGATTGCGGCGATTGCGCGCAATTGGGGCGCTGACGTCCCATTTTTGCGCCCAGCAGCGCTCGCTGACGATCATGTGACCGATCTACCCGTCTTTGAGCACGCGCTGTCATGGCTGGATGAAAACGAAGATTATCACCCGGCCATCGTCATTCAACTGCGGCCCACATCGCCGCTGCGCCCACCCGACTGTGTCGATAATGCGATCACTATTCTGCACAGCGACACCCTGGCGACCTCGGTGCGCGGCGTGGTGCTTTCGGGGCAAAATCCGTACAAAATGTGGAAGTTTTCCGCCGACGGCTACATGCGCCCCTTGTTGGATGAAGGGCTGGTGGAGCCGTATAATCTCCCCCGGCAGCAACTGCCCACCACCTATTGGCAAACCGGCCACATCGACGCCATCCGCGCGGACACAATCACGCAAACATACAGCATGAGCGGCGAACACATTCGCCCGCTGCTGCTGGACCCGCGCTATGCCATCGATATTGATACGCAGCAAGATTGGGAACGGGCCGAATGGCGGCTCAGCGGATTGACCATCCCGATTGTCCGCCCTGTGTCGCTGAAACACGGGTCGTTGGCCGATATTGAACTGCTGGTGCTGGACTTTGACGGCGTGATGACCGACAATCGTGTCTGGGTTAACGCGGACGGCGGCGAGATGATCGCCGCGAATCGCGGCGATGGGATGGGCATCAGCCAGGTGCGCAAATCAGGGCTTGAAGTGGTCGTCCTCTCGCGCGAAACCAACCCAGTGGTGAGCGCACGCTGCCGTAAGCTGGGAATCGCTTGCCAGCAAGGGGTGATGAACAAAGCGCCCGCTTTGCACGCGCTGATGAACGAATACGAGTTGACGCCGAATCAAGTCGCGTATGTCGGCAACGACATCAACGACATCGAATGCTTGGACAGCGTCGGGGTGGCAGTGGCCGTCGCAGATGCACATCCCAAAGTGTTGTCACACGCCAACATCATCCTCAGCACCAATGGCGGGCATGGTGCAGTGCGCGAATTCTGCGATATGATCTTGGCGCACAAAGGTCTGAGACCAACGCTGGAAGAACCCGCAGATGACACATGATACCCGTCGCGCTGTTGATGCCGCCGACCGAATGCTTACTGGCTTTACAAAAAAGGGTTGCTGATGCGCAAAGAAGTCAAAATCGCTGATCAACGGGTCGGTGACGGTCACCCGGTGCATATCGCCGCCGAAATCGGCATCAATCACAACGGCGATGTCGAGATCGCCAAGCAGTTGATCGACGCTGCCGTACGAGCTGGTTGTGACGCCGTCAAGTTCCAGAAGCGCACCCCAGAATTGGCGGTGCCGCCCGAACAGCGCGACAAAATGCGCCAGACCCCCTGGGGCTACATCACCTACATGGAGTACCGCTACAAGGTCGAGTTTGGTGTGGACGAATACCGCGCGATCGATGCGTATTGCCGCGAGAAGGGCATCACCTGGTATACGTCCTGCTGGGATGAAGAGTCGGTCGACTTCATCGAGCAGTTCGACCCGCCCTGCTACAAGATCGCATCGGCCTCATTGACGGACAGCAACTTGATCAAGCACATGCGTGCGACCGACCGCCCGCTGATCCTCTCGACGGGTATGTCCACGATGGATCAAATTCGCGCAGCCGTCGACTCAATCGGCACCGACAACTTGATCCTGCTGCATTCGACAAGCACCTACCCCTGCCCACCGGAACAACTGAACCTGCGCGTGATCACAACCTTGCGCGACACCTTCGACTGCCCCATCGGCTATTCCGGCCATGAGGTCGGGCTACCGACGACGGTCGCGGCGGTGGGCCTGGGCGCTGCGCTGGTCGAACGCCATATCACGCTGGATCGCGCGATGTGGGGGTCGGATCAAGCGGCGTCGGTGGAGCCGGGCGGCATTGAGCGGCTGGTGAAGTACATCCGCACCGTCGAAGCCGCACTGGGCGACGGTGTCAAGCAAGTTTACGACAGCGAACTTCCGGTGATGCAAAAGCTGCGGCGCAACAGCCAGTAAGCTGTTCGTCGTTTTCGTTGAGTCGCGATCTCGCCAGGGAAAGAAGCGTTATGGCTAATCCAATCGGCACTGCGCTGCGTCGGCTAGGCTTGTATCGACCGATCCAACGCACGTGGCGCACCATGACGATGCCGGAGCGCCGTGAGCGCGACCGCGAGATCCGCGCCGATTTGCTGCGCACACAGGAAGATGTCGGGGCCTGGGCGGCTCTGGGCGCGGATTTGGCCGACCCAGACAAGCGCTTTGCGCTTCTCAGCTTCACCGACCTGCCCATCCACGCAAAATTTCAGTGTGTGCTGGCGAAAACCATGCAGTTGCAGGGCTACACCCCGGTGATCTTCACCCATCGCGGGTGCCGACACGCGCACGCCTATTTCCGCATGTTTGGCGTCGATAACCTGGTGATCTGGCAGGATTTCATCGAGGAAGCAGTCCCTGATCCAGCGGTGGTGGATGAGATCGCGCGCGCCTTGCTGCCCGCTGCCCCCACGCTGGACGCGATTCTCAACTGTCAACTGCGCGGCGTCGATGTGGGCAAGCACGCACTCTCGGTGACAGCGCGCAAGCGCGTTGAGGGCAGTCTCGACCTCAAGTCACCAGAGACGCTGGCGCAGTTCCATACACACTTTCGCGGCGCGGTGCAGAGCGTTTTGGCCGCTGATTATTTCCTCGACCAGCAGCCGACTGCGTCTATGTTGGTGCGCGATGCGGGCTACATCCCCAACGGCGGCTTGTTCGAGCGCGCGCTCGCACGCGGTGTCGATTGCATCGTTTATGAGCAGGGCCAACGCAAAGGCTCATGGATCTTCAAGCGTTACACGCCAGAGACGAAGGGCCGCCACTTCTTCTCCCTGGCTTCAGAGACTTGGGCGCAAATCCAAGAGCAGCCCTGGACACCTGATCACGACGCGAAGCTTGATCAACTGTTTGCCGGGCGCTACCGCCCCGACTCGACGGATGACACCCGTCGCTTGATGACTGGCAAAGCGATCAAGCCGCCGGAGGTTGTCCGTGAGCAGTTGGCCCTCGATCCGCAGAAGAAAACGGCGGTGATCTTCTCGCACATCGCCTGGGATGCCGCGTTTTTCTTCGGCTCCTGTCTGTTTGATGATCTGGAAGATTGGCTGTTCCAGACCGTCAAATTTGTGGCCGCCGAATGCCCCGATCTCAACTGGATTGTCAAGCTGCACCCGTTCAATGTGTTCAAACTGCAATTTGAGAACAAGACCGAAGAGTCGGAGCTGCGGCTGCTGGAAGCGCTGTTCCCGCTGCCGGATCATGTGCGCATCATGCGCGCGAACACTGACATTAACACACAGTCGCTCTTCCCGGTCGTCGATTATGTGCTGACGGTCAATGGCACGGTTGGCATGGAATTCCCGTGTTTTGGGGTGCCTGCGGTGCTCGCCGGGACAGGCCGCTATGATGGTTACGGCTTCACCCTCGACCACCCCACCCGCGACGCCTACTTCGAGACTTTGCGGCGTCTGCATACGATCCCACGCCTGGATGAAGAAACGCAGCGCAAAGCACGCCAGCACTTCTACACCGTGATCGCTCGGCGGCAATTCTCAATGGATGACATCATGCCGATGGATCTCAAGCGAGCGAATGAAGCCCAGACCGACGTGCATGACAATGTTGACATCAACGCGCGGTCGCTTGACGAATTCCGCGCTGCACCGTCAATTCGACACGCGAGCGATTGGCTGGCGCACAGCACGGCGCTCGACCTGCTGCAACCGGAAGCGTGATGCGGATCCTGTTCGTCACACCAGCAACGCCGCTGGCCGAGAATTATTCAGGGGCCGCGAGTCGCTATCGCCAGAATTTCCTGGCTCTGCATCGGCTGGGGCACGAACTGCATGGCGTCCGCATTGATACCGCCGCAGCTTTAGCCGAACTCAATCAACACATAGATCCGGTTGAGGCGTATGCGGCGGAGTGGCACCCCATTGCCATCGATATGCCCCCATCGCCAAACGGTCGTCTGCGCCGCCTGTGGCTGAGCGCCACACAACCGCAGCGCTACGAACTCCCTCGCGTGGCGGTCATCGCGGATGCACTTGCACCAGTGATCAACTCAGCCAAGCCGGATCTCATTTGGGTGGAGAATCTGGAGTTGGCTGCCGCCATGATCACCCTGGATTCGTCGATCCACTGGATTTACTCCCAGCACGATCTCGCCTTCCGTGTCCGGCGCATTCGTCAGGGCGCACTGAGTCTCGCGGATCGGTGGTGGCTGCTCACGTTGCAGCGCGCCGAAGCGGCAGTCATCCGGCAAACGCCACAAATTCTGGCGGGTTCTGCCACCGATGGCGAACGCTCGCGGCAGTTGGGCGCGCGCTCTGTCCATGTGATCCCGATGGGATATGATCCCACGCCAAGCGCTGGCGGGTGCGCCAGCAATGATGTGCGCATCATTCACCTGGGCAGCCTGGAGACGACGGCGAATCGTGTGGGGCTGGAAGCCTATCTGCGGCGGGCACATCCACACCTCACCGCCCCACCGCCTTTATGGATCATCGGGGATAACCGGCGGATCAAGCCAGCGCTGGCGGCGCTGTTGGAAGCAGCAGATGCCGTGCAAACGGGTTTCACCGCTGATTTATCGTCGGTGCTGCGTCCGTTTGACATCACGATCATCCCCTACGAACATGACTCCGGCTACCGCACAAAGCTGCCGCTGCTGTTCAGCTATGGGCAGGTGGTGGTGACCACACGGGCGGCAATCGCGGGGACGCTGCTTCCCGGCATGGCGGACGTTTGCGTGATCTGTGACACGCTTGAGGCATTCCCCGCAGCGATCAACGCCCTTGCTGCCGATTCTGATCGTCGCCAGCAAATCGGAGCTGCGGCGCGCGCCTACTTCGCGGAACATTTCACCCACGATGCCCTCCTCGATCACTATCGGCGGATGCTTGCCGCCATGGAGCCACGCGCATGACTCGTGTGCTGATCGAAATCCACGAGGGGCAGGTTGTGCGGAATCTGCTGGAAAACGATCTGCTGTCGCTGCTGACCGCACACGACGCCGAAGTGATGGTTGTGACGCCGGGCGCGCGCGTACCCAAATTCGTCGAGCGCTATACCCAGCCGGGTGTTGAGTTCTGCGACCTGTTGATCATCGGCAGTGCGTCGCTAACGCGCTGGGAGAATTATGAGTCTACGCTGGGCAAATGGTTGAGCAAACGCGGCCAGCGCGCCGCGCGGCAGGTGCTGTGGGGATCATTTGGCGAGCGCCTGTCCCTGCGCGGCGCAGATGCCGAGCACGATCTGCTGGATAGTTGGCGGCCTGATGTTGTGGTCAGCACACATCTCAGCCAGACATACGGTCGCCGCTTGATCGCAGCGGCGCGGCA
>JAADYY010000538.1 GCA_010092805.1 Chloroflexota bacterium
GCTTGAGGCGATTTGGGATGCGTGTGAGCCGCGCCGGGTTTGGGGGCAGAGGGCCGAGCTACGCTTGGCCCGCCGCCACACAAACTACCTCGCGATAAGTGTCTTTATCATGAGTAAAGCGCGTTTTTCCCCGTAATCTGCCGCCATCACCGACCTGCGCGATTTTTATCACCCCATCAGCAGCCCGATCCACCATCCCGAAAATCATCTCGTCCCAACGCACCGCCTCAATCAGGACAGCGCGTCAGAATGGCACACAGCGCGTTACATTAGCCGTGACGCATGTATCTGTGCCCACAAGATCGGCGCGCAATTGTGCATGTCTATCGCCGCAAAGCCTGTTACAATCGCTCGTGCGAAACTGCCGACCAACTCTGATCAGCCGGTACCTCAGCCCCTCGATGAGTCGGGATCAGCGAGCGCGCTCGAGTCACCCCCTGCCCAGCGGATCGGCAAGTGCAACACGAGCTAGCGGCCTGCGTGACGTCTGTTGACGACAGCCCCGCGCCTGGCCCTTTACTGCGAGTCATTTAAGGAGCAAGAAAGACGCTATGACCCAGACCATCCCTATCACAGTGGCGCGCGGCGACGGCATCGGGCCGGAAATTATGGATGCGTGCCTGTTCATCCTGCAAGAAGCGGGGGCCGCGCTGGAAATCGAAGAGATTCATGTGGGCGAACTGGTGTATTTGGCCGGGAACTCCTCCGGCATCGAGCCGGGCGCGTGGGAGTCGCTGCGGCGGACGAAAGTCTTCTACAAAGCGCCGATCACCACCCCACAGGGCGGCGGCTACAAAAGCCTGAACGTGACCACCCGCAAGACGCTGGGCCTGTTCGCCAATGTGCGCCCGTCGGTCTCGTACTACCCGTTTGTGGAGACCAAACACCCAAAGATGGATCTGGTCATTGTCCGTGAGAACGAAGAGGATCTTTACGCGGGCATCGAACACCGCCAAACCGACGAGGTTTACCAAACCCTCAAGCTGATCTCGCGGCCCGGCACCGAAAAGATCGTGCGCTTCGCGTTTGAGTACGCACGCGCCAACAAGCGGAGCAAGGTCACCGCCTTCACCAAAGATAACATCATGAAGCTGACTGACGGCCTGTTCCATCAGGTCTTCGATGAGATTGCGGCGGAATACCCCGACCTGGAAAATGAACACTGGATTGTGGATATTGGCGCGGCCAAGCTGGCCGACACCCCGGAAGCCTTTGACGTGATCGTGCTGCCGAATCTGTACGGCGATGTGCTGTCGGATGTCGCGTCGCAGATCGCGGGGTCGGTTGGGCTGGCGGGGTCGGCCAACATCGGTGAGCAAGCGGCGATGTTCGAGGCGATTCACGGCTCTGCGCCGCGCCGCGCCGGCCAAAACATGGCGAATCCGTCGGGGCTGCTGCTGGGCGGGGTGATGATGTTGGTGCATCTGGGCCTCACCGAAACGGCGGAGCGCGTCCATAACGCCTGGCTGCGCACGCTGGAAGACGGCGTCCATACCTACGATGTGTATCGGCGTGGCAAGGAGACGGGTGTCAGCAAGAAAGAAGTGGGCACCCGCGAATTCGCGGAAGCCGTCGTCGCCCGGCTGGCCCGCAAGCCGCAGCAGCTCAAGCCCGTATCGTATGGGCACATCGGCACCGAGGCGAGCACCAGCTTCCCCGTTCCCACCGCCATCATCCGCCCGCCGCACAAAAAAGACCTCATCGGCGTGGATGTCTTCCTGCATCACCACGACCGCGACCCAAACAAACTGGGCGAAGCGCTCAGCCGCGTCAACGGCGAGGGCCTCAACCTGCTGATGATCAGCAACCGCGGCCAGAAGGTGTGGCCGGGCGGCGCGCCCGAAACCTTCTGCACCGATCACTGGCGCTGCCGCTTCGTCACGGGTGAAGGCCAACAGATCACCAACAATCATATCGTGCGGCTGCTCCAGCGGGTGGCCGACGCCAACTTCGACTTCATCAAGACGGAGCACCTCTACAATTTCGACGGCGAACCCGCTTACTCGCTCGGTCAGGGGCAGTAACCCATCCACACCACCCGGATCACAGCGCGCGGGGTACAGTTCGCTCGCTGCACCCCGCGCCAGTGCCGAGCCGAGGAGCGCACCGTGAAAATTCTCGCCATCGAGCAGGAAGTGACCGACAGATCGCCGGATGATTTTGCCCCCTACCTGCAGGAGGAAGTCTCACACGCCTGGCAGCTTTACACACAGGGCATCATCCGCGAACTGTACTTCCACCAAGAAAGCCACACCGCCGTGATCATTATGGAATGCAGCAGCGCCGACGAAGCGGTCACTATTTTGGGCAAGCTGCCGCTGGTGCGCGCGGGTTTGATCCGGTTTGAGGTCATCCCGCTCGTCCCCTACGACGGCTTCACAGGGCTGTTTGGCGGCCCTGGATCAGAACCGCCGCCGCAAGCATCAACCGACGAGACAAATTAGCAGAGAAAGGACCCACACACATGAGCCGTGATGTTGTTCGCACCGACAGCGCCCCCGCGCCCGTCGGCCCGTATTCGCAAGCCGTGCGCGCCAACGGGTTTCTATTTGTCGCCGGGCAGGTGGGCCTCGTCCCCGGCACA
>JAADYY010000091.1 GCA_010092805.1 Chloroflexota bacterium
CCCCGCTGACGAGCACCATGAGCAGCGGCATCCCTAAATTGCCGGGCAGCCACCAACGAATGTCATTCGCTATCGCCCAATCCGTCAACCAACGCATCAACGGCGAGACGTTGAAGAACTCGCGACCATAGGTGGGCAGAAAACCGAGCGCATCCACACCCGGCTGGATGTACAGCGCATACCCCGCCAGCACAGTCAGCGCGGTGGCAACCGGCAGCGCTAACCGCCAGCGCCGACGCCCCGCTGCATCGCGCAGGCTCCACAGGCATGGGGCGAGAATCGCCGGGTAAAGCTTGATCAGCACCGCAGCACCCAGCAACGCCCCGATCCCCGCTTCGTAACGCCAATCGACACGATCCTGTGGCGCACGGGCGCGCAGCAAAAACGCCCCGACGATCAGCGGCAGATAGAGTGCATCAACGTGGGCGGCGTGCGCAACTTCGAACATCAGCAGCGGTGGCCACAGGAAGATCAGGGCGCGTTCCGGCGGCTGGCCGAGCGCTTTCAGCAGATGCACAAGCAGCCACCCCGCCAACAGAGTCGCCGCAATCATCACGAGCTTCATCCCCGCGACGCTATCTGGGAAGATGCGCCATGTCGCTGCGAACACGATCTGCGCCCCCGGCGGATAGATGGTCACCGCGTCCAGCCGATTCATCAGCCGCCAAATCTCGTTATCGCGCAGATCGGTCAGTTCTTCTGCATCTGATGGGTAGCGGTACGGATTGACACCCGCCGCTTGCACCCGCCCATCCCAGACATAACGATACATATCATCGGAAAGTGTGGGGCGCGACGGGATCAGAATCAGGTTGAAGATCACCGCGAACAGGAAGATGAGCGGGAGCGATGACGTTCGGCGCGCCATGACGATCACGCAGGCCAGCGCATACAGCCCGAACAACCCGAAGAAGATGGGGAAGAAGGGTTCCATGCGGCGGGGGCGGAAATCGCCGTGTACGAGGACGAGGCCGTACAGCGGCAGTGACAGCAGCCCCAACGTCAACAGCGGGTGCGCGGCGATCCAGCGGGCAGGCGCGGTCGCGGTGACCGCTTGCCAGATCGACACGAAGGGTGAGCGCCTGTGTGCGCGGGGAAGGCTGTCGCTCATTGAGGGCACAGACAAGACACAGGCGCTCGCAAAAATCAATCCAGAATTACCGACCGGTGAACAGCAGACCAATGCTCGCCAGGCGGCTGCCGTTGGCTTCGGCCCGCGTCAGGCGCGGGATGAGCAGGGCGTCAATGCCCAGGAAGCGGCCCGGTGCCATCGCAATGATGACGAGCGACAAGAAGACCATATTGAGGTAGATCCACTCAAATTCGGCTGGGTTGCGGATACCCGCCAAGCCCACCGTGAGCTGCAAGGAAACCCCCAGCGCGATGAGGCCGCCCACACGACTGAAAAGCCCCAGACCCACCAGGATCACGATGGACAGTTCCGCCAGCCAGATCAGCCAGCCGAACAACTGGATGTTGGGCATGATGATGTCGCCGACAATCGCGCCGTTGAACTGGCGCAGCGGCGTCAGGTTCAGGAAGATCTCTGGGTCGCCCGTGTTGTCGAGATTGGTCACGAACACCAGCCAGTCGGGGCCGACGGTCGCATACGCATGTTGAATACCGAGCCAATCACACAAGCCGGAGGTTCGGTTGTCGAAGCTCACAAACGTCCCGCCCGATGAAAGCTGGCCGCTGCTGAAGGCGTAATCTTCTGGGCAGCCGAATGTGGGTGGCACCTTCCACCACAACGACGAGAAAAAGAGATAGGCCAGCGCCAAGCGTGCCACGATCAGCAGGGCCTTTTGCAGGTTGGTGAGCGTGATGCTGCCGCGTGTGCTGGCTGCCGTTGATGCTTGTTCCGAGCCTGGGGTCACCTGTTGATCAACTGCTTGCTCTGCCATGCTTTACCTCCGGTCAATATATTGGCTTGTACTATGAGTGTTCGCAGGGCCGCATTATTTACGACCGCTTTCGAGCCGCTGTAAAGCAGCGTGAAGCACTGCCGTTACCGTCATCCCATCCCGTATCTCGTTGCCGCGCACCATGCGCAGCACCTCATCGAACGGGAAGGTTTGGATTTCGAAGAACTCTGTGTCATCAGGCGGCAATTTGTGCTGCGTCAGGTCGTAGCCCAGGTACAAATGAGCCGTCTCATCACACACACTCTTCGAGGTATAGTAGATGCTGATCGGTTCTAGGCGGCCCGCGTGGAACCCGGCTTCCTCACCCAGCTCACGCTGAGCGGCCTCCTCTGGCGATTCGCCGTCCTTGATGCCGCCGGTTGGCATCTCCCAGCGGAAATCTTCCTGCTGCACGTAGCGATATTGGCGAACCAGAACGACATGCTCATCATCCACAAAGGGCAGCACGCCGACACATTGCCCGAAGGTGCAAACGCCGTAAATCGTCGTCCGCCCGTCGGGCATCTCCGCAATATCCTCACGCAGCCGCATCCACTTATTCTCGTAGATTGCGCGGCTGCTGAGGGTCTTCCACGCTTTGGGTGGCATAATCGTCGAGGCGGTGGTTGAAAAACCGCTAGTAGGAGACGCTGCCCGCGCCTTGCGAGAGGAATTCGACGAGCCGCGCCCCACCCGCGAATACAGCACCGGGGATCAGATTGTCTTCTGCCACGTTGCGCACATTGGCGCACGGCGGGCACACCCACAGCATCCCGCCGCCCTCGATGAACGTGTCGATCAATTCCTTCAGTGGCTTAAAGCCCTGGCCCTGGAGGTCATCGGCGAAACCTTGCTGCGCCAACATCACGGCCTCCACCGAGAGGAAGATCGCCGTCTCTTGCCCGCCAGCGATGCCCGCATTAGCGACGACGAGCGCGACCGATGCCTTATCAAGGTTGTCTTTTCCGGAGGTCAAGTTCACAAGCAGCTTAGCCAATGGAGATTACCCTTTCTGAATATAGAAGTGCAAAGGCTTTGCCGAGTCTTTCGACACCACCTGATGGCGCAATGGATTATTTGTCATGCGGCACCACGCCGGAAGATCTTCCAGCGCACCACGATCATAGGCGACGACATGCAGCACCTGCCCGGCGTTCATGGCGCGCATCTGCCGCACCATCAGCAGCACCAGGTCGCCACAGGAGGTAACCCCGGCGTCGAGTGTTGCATCAGCGGCAGGTGCGGTTTCACGCATGTCGGTCATCACCGGGGTGACTACCAGATCACAATGTTGGTTTCGATGCGGCGAATGCCCACCGCCTCGGCGATGCCCTGCGTGACGCATTCGCCAAGCTCCGGCACTGATGGCGCTTCCACATAAGCGATCAAGTTGAACTGGCCCGCGACGGCGTGCACCGACTTGACGACGGTGTGATCCAGTTTCATATCCGCCAGCTCTTCAACGAGATCTTGCAGGCGCGCCGGTTCGGCATCGATGAGCAGGTAAGCGTTAATCATGGATGGTTCCTTATCAGTGAGAGAGTAGTGCACAATCAATCAAGCAGCGGGCGGTTACCCGCAAGTGAACGACACACGCGAGACCGTCCCGGTGCGCGCCATCTCATCCATCAACGAGCACACCGTATCATAGGCGGGCTTCAGCGGCAGGAAGTGCCGAGCGACCTGCATATCGGCATCGGTCGAAAGCGGGTGCCAGAAGACCCCGTCGATGTTGACCGTCAGTTCCGGCGACAGATTATCCATACCCAGCTCGAGGCCCTCTTTCGAGTAGCCGCGCTTCGCCAGCGGGCGAATGAAGTGATGCTCTTCAGGGATGCCCAGCGAGTCACGGAAAGCGCGCATTTCATCCATATGATCCGTGTTGGCGGGGGTTTCGGTGGTGCTCAGGCGCACGCGGAAGCCGTTCTCTTGCAGGACGCGAATGCCATCAACCGTCTTCTGCCAGGTTCCCTTACCGCGATAGGCGTCGTGATCTTCCGCGCGCCCACCATCGAGGCTGACCTGAATCTCCAGGTTGTCGTTGGCAATGGCCTTCAGCTTTTCCAGGCGGCGGGGCTGGAACAGCATCGCATTGGTCAACACCGTCGTCTCCAGCCGCTCGGAGGCGTAGGCCAGCATGTCATAAATATCGTTCAGCAGGAACGGCTCGCCGCCCGTGAAGAAAATGTGGCCGAAGCCCAGTTCGATGGCTTCATCGACCAGCTTTTTGACGTTGTCCAGGCCAATCGAGCGGCGTGGCGCGTTCGGGCTGGATTTCGCCACGCAGTAGGTGCAGCGCAGGTTGCAGTCGTAGTTGGTGTAAATCCACAGCTTCCACTGGAACGCCGTCGGATTCACCGGGCTTTCGAACTCAGTGTTCATCGGCATCGGGCTGACGGGCAAATTGTCAATGGTCATTATTTTCCTCCTAAAGACGCTATCTAGAGACTCCAATGGACGCCGCAGCCCGCGCAGGCTTCATGCGGCTCATCGCTGAGCAGTTGGGTGCGCCAGGCTTGGTAGCGCTCGTCGTTCCAGATCTCATCGAACGGCTGCTCGAAAACATTGCCGAGTTTCAGGCTTTCGTAGTTTTGCGTGGCAAACGGCGAAATACAGCAGGGCAGCGCATTCCCGTTGGCGGTGATATAGGCCGTCGTCCAGGGGCGCATACACGCCTTCCAGGGCTGCTTGTCGCGCTCGTTGCTGGCACCCAGGCTGGCGCGCGGGTTGGTCGCGCCGGATGCCTTGAACATGATCCCCAGTTCACGCGCCAACGCCTCACCATCCGCAACGAGTTGATCGACCTGATCATCGAAGCTGTCAAACAGGCCGTGTCCAGAGTCCATCATCCCCGGCGCATCTTCAGCCTCGTAGTAGTAGACCAACCGCTGCAAATAGACTTCGGGCACCCCCATCTTCGCCGCCAAGCGCAGAAGACCGGGCAGTTCCTCGATGTTTTCCTTGACCCCCGTCATCCAGATCGAAGCTCGTGGAGTCTCTGCCCCCATTGCTTGTTGAATCTGCATGAACTCGGTGAGGTTGCTGACAATCTTGTGCAGCAGCGGCGCGCCGCGAATGAGCGCATACGTCTTCGGGTCAGCGCCGTCAATCGAGCAGCGCAGTTCGTCCAACCCACTTTCGATGAGCTGCCGTGACCATTCTTCGTCCAGCAGCGTCGCGTTGGTGTTGAACAACACGTACACGCCGCGCGCCTTCAAGTGCGCGATCATGCGCGGCAGGTCTTTGTTGATCAGCGGTTCGCCGATGCCATGCAGGACGGCACGCTCCATTTTCGGGAACTGATCGGCAATTTTGAGGAAGTTTTCCCAACTCAGGGTTTTTGGTTCTTCGTAAGTGACAAAAGTGCGAGGGCAAGTTTCGCACAACAGGTTGCAGTGATTAGTGACTTCGATGAACACACAGTGCGGCTTCTCTTCCAGAAATGCGCCGCGTGTGGCTGCGTCCACCGAGCGGTACGCCGCTGGTAGATAATCCGCTTTGGACTCGGTTGGATAGTTCGGGACGTTTGGGTAGAGCGAGACATTTGGTGTGCGTTGCGAATCGGTCATACAGCGTTTCCCACCCACTTTCTAGCGACCACGTGCAGAACTTTAGAATTCAACCCTTACGTATTCCTTACACATTTTTCGGATACGAGAAGATCTGACTCTTTGGATTAAATTTTCATTAATAGCCTGGATGAATTGGTGGAGAAACCAGTATATTGGAACCGGATTGGCCTATTGGGGCCGAACCTTAACCAAATTTTGGAGGAGTGTCAAGCAATGCTGAAGATCTTTGCACGTCGCCCTGTTCTGGTGATCACCGTTGCCTCGTTGCTGTTGGTGATGAGCGCCGCCGTTCAAGCCCAGGAAGACCGTCCGTTCATCCGCTTTGGCGTTGGCCCGTTGCAGCCCACCCCGGCGGGCACGCAGGCCGCGTTCGAGCCGTTCTTCGCCTACCTGGCCGAGCAGCTCGATGTCGATTACGAACTGACCGCCACCGATAGCTGGGCCGGCATCAGCGTCGCCATGATTTCCGAACAGGTTGATATCGCCTGGATGGGTCCTTGGGGGTATGTGCTCGCCAACGATGCCTCGGAGGTGTTGACCGACAACCCCATCACCGCCATCGCCACCGTCAAGTACGATGAGCAGCCCATCTACCACGCGATCATCGTGGGCCGCCCCGAAGTCGAGCTGCCGATGCTGGATATGGGCACCGCCCCGTCCGAAGAAGCTGTCAATGAGTGGCTGGAAACCGCCGCACAATACAGCATCTCGTTTGCCGACCTGGGTTCGACCTCCGGCTACCTGATCCCGACCGCTTTCTTCCAGACCTACGCGATCGACCCAGAAGACCACTTCGCCCGCTACAGCGAAGGCTCGACGCACGCCGCTAACGAGACCGCCGTCGTCAATGGGCAGGTCGATCTGGCGACGGACTTCGACCGCAACCGTAACACCATGATCAGCAACGGCGCGTTCACCGAAGAAGAGTCGATCATCTACTGGCGGTCGGCCCCGCTGCCCAACGACGCCATCGCCGTCCGTGCCGGTTTGGATCCGGAACTGGTCGAGAATCTGCAATCGATCCTGCTGAACATCACGCCGGAACTGGCCCAGGAACTGGAAATCGGTATCGCTGGCAGCGACAACACCCAGGTGCGTTACACCGGCTTCGTTGAAGCCACCGACTCCAGCTATGCCTCGATCCGTAGCGCCGGCATCTTCATCGGCGAGGTGGGCGCGCGTACCCGCGACATGGAACCCGCTGCTGAAGAAACGAACTAAACCACAAACCGCGTAATTCACGCCACAGGTGCCAGCTTGGACACGTTTCCAGGCTGGCATCTCGTGTACTGCGTCCTGCTCGCTCAGCTCGGTTTAAACAAGGGATATAACTCATGGACAAGACCGCACCATTCCCGTCGGATTTACCACGCTACGTACGGACGCCGCGCAAAGGCGCGCTCGGTATCAGCCAATCGGTTTGGCGCTGGATCATCATCATGATCGTGCTGGTGTTGATGGCAAGCGCGGCGCGGTTGGCAGAGGTCGATTTAGGGCGCTTGGCGGAAAATGCCCCCCGCATTGGCATGTGGGTGGGGCGCATCTTTCCGCCGTATGACGGCTTCCGCAATCCCCCCACCACCGAAGAATTCAACGACTATCTGCTCAACGCTTTGACCACCGTCGCCATCGCCACCATCGGTACCGGCACCGCAGCCGTGCTCGCACTCATCCCGGCAGTTTTCGCCACGCGCACGCTGACCAAATCTAACCTGATCTTCTACCCAACGCGCTGGTTTTTAAATACCTTGCGCGGCATCGACAGTTTTATCTTCGCGATTTTCTTCGTCGCGGCGGTCGGTTTGGGGCCGTTCGCAGGAGTGCTGGGGGTCGCCTTCCACACGTGGGGGAGCTTGGCGAAGCTCTACGCGGAGAATCTCGAAAATACCGAGCTTGCACCGATGATGGCGCTGGAGTCGTCGGGGGTGAGCCGCCCCCGCGCGATCATTTACGCGCTGCTGCCGGATGCCATGCCGTCGTTCATCTCGACGTCGCTGTACATCTGGGAGGTGAATGTGCGCCTATCGGTCGCGTTGGGTGTGGTCGGCGCGGGCGGGATTGGCCAGGATGTGAAGAACGCGATTGATCTGCTCAACTTCCCGCATCTGGGGGCGCTGCTCCTGATCATTCTGGTGATGGTCACCATCATCGACCAGATCAGCACGCGCCTGCGCGCGATGATTCGGTGAGCGGCCATGACCCAAATCCTCGAAATTGTTGACCTGAGCAAACAATACCCAGATACGCCGCGCCCCGCACTCGATCATGTGTCGTTTGGGGTCGAGCAGGGCAGCTTTACGGTGATTCTGGGCCGGAGCGGCAGCGGCAAAACGACGCTGTTCCGCTGCCTGAATATGTTGGTGCGTCCAAGCGGCGGGCAAGTGCATATTCTGGGGCAGGAGTGGCAGAAGCTGAACGCCCATCAACTGTGCGAAGCGCGCCGCCAAATGGCGACAATTTTCCAGCAGTATAACCTTATCACCCGCATCAGCGTGATGGAGAATGTGCTGGCGGGCCAACTGGCGAGCGTGCCATTGTGGCGGGCGGTGCTGCGCCGATTCCCGGCGTCTTACCAGGATTGGGC
>JAADYY010000539.1 GCA_010092805.1 Chloroflexota bacterium
ACCCCGAAGTGCCTAGCCATTCGCCCGTAACGTAGCCCCGAAGGGCTGAGGCTGGTCAACCTGTGCTCACGATTTCTCGCAAGCCACCCGCTTCAGCGGCTGGTCGTTGACACTTATTTCAAATTTCAAAGTAAACCGCGAGAATACCGTTACTATCGAAAATCAGGCAGGGCATCGCTCAAATCGGATCTTTTGCCGACCAACCCTCCTTTACCAATCAGCTTCGGGCGTAAATTTTCGATGATATATTCGACGCTAAAATTTAATGTGGGCATGAGTTTAACCGGAGAAGATCCCCGTGTCAAATCATCGCAAGCGCGCCAGTGAGCGGCGTATCATCCCTATCGGCTCGCAAGCGCAGCCCGCAGCGCTTCATGATTCTCGGCGTAGGCTTCCAGTGACTGCCCCGCCACGACCGCTTCCCACCCCTGCCGCAAGCTCGCCGCGCCACCACGCGGCCCCAGCGGATGCTCGAACACCGCCCGGCCTGGCACAATCCCGAAATCAACCGTCCCCAGCCGCCGATACAGCTCACCAGTTGATCCGGCCCACTGGCTCCCAGCGGGGACGGGCAACGCTGGCTTGATATTGCCCCAGGGTTCGAGGCAAGCGGTGACGCTGGCGATCACCTCGTCATCGGGGGTTTTCATACGCGATCCAAAGCCGGGAAAAATGATCACATCAAAGCCGACGAGCCGCTGCAATTTTGTCACCAGCGCGGAATGCACGCCGAAATACGAAATGTGGGTGAATGGGGCGATGAAGTCGAAATGCGACACCAACGGCACCCGGTTGCGCCGCCGCAGCATTCGGATCGCGCTGAGGCCAGTTGTCAGCGCGTTGATCATCACTGCGCCTGCGCCGTTATCCACGGCGACATCGTGCAGTTCGAGCAGGCGGTCGACTTCATCGGTGATGTTCGCCAGATACAATTTCTTCTCGCCCGTGATGCGTTCCGCTTCGGCGCGGGCCTGGCCGGTTTTGGCGGCGCGTTCCGGCGTCGGCGACCAGGGGGTGTCGAGCTGCATCTCGTCGTCTTTGGCAATGTCCAGCCCACCGAGATACGCTTCGTAAGCGAGCGCAGCAAAGTCGTCAGGGGCAAGGCCAATGTTCGGCTTGACGACGCCGAAGAACAACGGACGATCATACACCGCCAACAGATCGCGGAACCCCTGCACACCGAACTTCGGGCCTTCAAACGTATGCAGGTAGTCATCGGGGAATTCGATGTCCATCAGCTTGATCGTGGCGATGCCCGGCGAATAAAACGCGCCCTCACCCAGCGCCGCCGTCATCATATTCGGCAGCTTCGGCCCGAAGTTGCCGTGTGGATGCGCGATCTTGACACGGCAACGCGATACCGGGCTGTCTTCGGCCCCCGGCAACGGGTAACTCGCACGTTCAGCCGTACCCTCGACTCGCAGATCGATCACTTTCGCACCGAACTGCTCGCGCAAATCCTCATCCACCCCAACCCGTTTCCACTGCGCGGTTGACTGCTCCTGGCATAGATGCGCGGCAGCGGCTTCGGGGTCATCGACCGTCTCGAAGAGATAGTCGAACACGAGATAATCAGTCATGTTGAGCGCGGCGCGCTCGGCGAAAAACCCCTGTTTGATCTGAGTTTCCATACTTTATCCTATTGTTCCCCTTCTGAGTTAAGCCTTGCCAGCACAGCCAAACAGCATCATTTTTGCCATCACAACCGCTTGCATCGCCTCGATTGCAGCGTTCATGAGGGCGATCATATCCTTCGGTAGTTGGTCACCCGCCGTCACGTGATCATGCAGCCCACGTACGTAAGCGTTGCGGACTTCGGTATTCACATTGAATTTGCAAATGCCCAGTTCAATTGAGCGTTTGATCATGGCTTCGGGTAGGCCGGACGCACCGTGCATGATCAGCGGCACAGCCACGCGCGCGTGAATGTGCGCCAGCCGCTCAAAATCGAGCTGCGGTTCGCCGGGGTAGGGGCCATGCACATTACCGACGCAAACCGCTAGCGAGTTCACGCCAGTGCGCTCGACGAATTCGACCGCTTGATCGGGATCGGTCAGGCTGGCTTGCCAGGCTTCGACGGTATAGCCATCCTCCGAGCCACTGAGCAAACCCAACTCCGCCTCGACATTGGCCCCATAGCCATGTGCCAGCGTGACCAGTTCACGGGTGAACGCGACATTCTCCTGATAGCCCAGATGCGAGCCGTCCGCCATGATAGAGGTCACGCCCAGTTCGAGCGCAGCGGTGATGTCGGCTTTTGCCGTGTGGTGATCGAGATGGAAGTTGACGGGTACGGTCGCCTGCCGCGCCGCTTCCAGCCCCAGCGCGACCAGCGGCAGCCCCGCCAGCTTGAACGCCCCCGGCAAAATCTGAATGAGCACCGGGCTGCGAGTCGCCTCTGCTGCCGCCATGACCGCCTGCACCCACTCCAGGTTGTAGACATTGAAGCCGCCGATGGCGTAGCCACCCGCCGCCGCGGCTTCAAGCAGTTCTCGCGTCGAAACGAGCATCGCTGCGCTGCCTCACAATTTTAGCCGGTTGACGACATCTGCAATCGAGC
The DNA here is from genome assembly GCA_010092805.1 of Chloroflexota bacterium. Classification (GTDB taxonomy): domain Bacteria; phylum Chloroflexota; class Anaerolineae; order Aggregatilineales; family Phototrophicaceae; genus Flexifilum. The sequence goes on from JAADYY010000539.1 coordinate 2,561, forward strand.
AGGCGTCACCAACATTGCCAGGAAAGATGATGTACACCAGGCCAGGGTAGCGGCTCTCATCGCCCAGCCGCCAAACAGGCACACCCGGCAAAATCTGGCCCAGCACCATCGCCCGCTTCACGCCACAGCTCACAGTCGCCACATCGCTTGAGGTGATGCCCCCCTTCGGCAGCAAGTAACGCGGGCGTATCCTGATGTGGCTGACGATGGCCGTCACACTCTCCGAGATGCGCGTGCCAATCGAAAGGCTGGATTCGGCATCCGCCCCGGTCACGAGTTCGCGGCTGGTGTAGATGACGACATCCTCGCCCCGTGTGAGCGCGGCATCCGCCGCACGGGCCACACGCTCGATTTCAGCCGCCTGCGCGTCATCGGCGAGCAGTGCGCGCACCCGAATTTCGATTGGCGTGGCGTCCGTCTGTTCGAGCAAGCAGTTCACCTGCGCGGTCGATTTCGGCACATACGACCCCACGACCACCAAACCGCCGCCGCTATCCGGCAGCGCGAGATCAGCGAGCGTCAGCAGCGGCTTGGACTCAATGCCCGCTCGCAGCGGCACAATCGATGCGGCGGTGCGATACATAAAGCGCCGGCCCTGCGCTTCGGCGCGCAAGATGCCGAGGACGACAACCGCCAGATCGCGCTCAACCGCCGCGTTGATGATGCACGTCATCCCTCGGTCGAGCGCCAGCAGGTAATCGGCGACCGCATCCGGGCCACCTGTACGGATCAGATCGAGCGACAGCGCCGCAACCGTCCCGGCTTTGATTTGGCCGTCCGTCTTTTCCTCGACCCACTCGCGCAAATTCGATGCTTGGTAGCCGAATGACGCATCGCGGGCGAACTCCGTATCCCCACAGGGGACGAGCCATTCCCCGTCGGTTACATAATGCACATTGCCGATGGTCAGCCGCCCGCCGGGGAAAAACGCCGGGTTGATCAGCGTCACATCGAAATCAGCGGCGAGACCTGCGCGTAGCGCATCGACCTCGTTGGGATAATGGCCGCGCAGCGTCGAGTCACTGCGGCTGATGACAACGTAGGGTCGCCCGGTCAGGCGCGAGGCTTCGGCCAGGTTGCGCCCGACTTCGGCGTTGAGCGCTTCAGCGCGGCTAGGCGGCATAGCGCGTGTGTTGACCACAAGATAGATGGTTGGGTCTGGGCCAGTGAGTTCCGCTGCCAGCCGATCAACCGACCATTCCGTCAGCGCGGGCACACCGTTGATCGTGCCGGTGCCCGTCGGGTCGTCATCCAGCACGACCACTTTGGCCGCTTGATCGCCCTGCTCACGCAGCATCGCTTGGATTTGCGGCACCGGGTCGTCCGGCCAGATGGGCGGCAGCGTCGCCAGCAGATCAGCTTTCTTGACGCGCACCGGGGCGGGCTTCACATTCTCGGACATAATCTCAACCGCTCGTCAGTCCAGCCCCATCCCGGCGTAGAGCAGGTCGTAGGCGGCCAGGGCATCATTTTGCTTGATGAGCGCCCACAATTCGTCTTTATCGACCTTCGCCAGCAAATTCTGCGCGCGTTTGATCGACCGGGCGACCGCGCTCATGACCTTAATCGCATCCAAGCGTGCGGGCATCACGTCGCTGACGAGATAGTAGTCGTAGCCAACTTTTTCCAGATAGAGCAGCGTTTCCACCCAATCAAACCAGTTGACCGACCCCGACACCAGATCCCAATCCCAGTTGCGCAGGTTGTCGTTGATGTGCATCAGGAACAGGCGATTAGCGTGGGCGCACTGCGCAATCGACAGTGAGGGCGTTTCGATGGCGTAGAGCGCGTGCCCGGTATCAATTGTCACGCCTACGTTGGGCAGCCCAATCTGATCACAGACGTGCAGCGCGGATGCAGCCGTCGGCAGCACGGTGTGGACGCGGGTTTCCATCGGCTTGTATTCCAGCGACAGCCGCACATCCGCACGGTGTGACGCGGCCTCTTTGAAGCCTTCGATGAACCGTGCCCAGGCTTCGGTGTAATCGATCTGGAACGAGTAATCGTGCCCGTCACCCAGCGGGCAGCAGGTCACCAGATTGCAACCCATCTCGACGGAGATGTCCATGCCCGTTTTGAGGTACTCAATCGCCTTGTCGCGGACGCTGTTATCCGGGCTGGTGAGCGACCCCATGTGGAAAATCGGGTCGGCTTTGATGTTGACATTGACCGATGAACACGCCAACCCGTGATCCGTCAGCAGTTTTTTGGTTTCCGCGACATCCTCGAATTCACCGGGATAGACGACCTCCGCCCCGCTGATGTCTTCGACTTGCGCGGCGCGGGCGATCTTCTCCGCCAATGTGTACGGCGGGTTGAACACCTGAAAACGATCCCGCTGCTGCCCCATAAACCCCAGAATGACAGCGAATTTGATGTCTGCCATGAATGATTCACCCATTCTTGCACGAAGAAATAGAGTAAGAAATACAGCAGATGACCTGAGGTCATCTGGCCAGCCGGGCGTGCGGTTAACCCTTCACAGCCCCAACCGTCATGCCGCTGACGAAAAAGCGCATGAACAGCGCATAGATCAACACGACAGGGACGGAACCGAGCAGCGCCGCTCCCATCAGCGACCCCCAGATGTATACATCACCGCTCGACAATGCATTCGGCACCCCGATTGGGATTGTTTGGGCTTCCGTCGAGGGGACGAGCACCAGCGCATACAAATACTCACTCCACGACATGGTGAAGGTGAAAATCGCCGCGCTGATGATGCCGGGCGTCGCCAGCGGCAGCGCAATTTTGTAAAAAGCCTGCCAGTGCGACGCCCCATCGACGCGGGCCGCCTCTTCCATGTCGTTGGGAATGGCGCGGAAGTACCCCATCATCAGCCAGGTGCAGAACGGCACCATGATCGTGGGGTAAACGACGACCAAACCCCACAAATTATCGTACAGGCCCAGCCGCTGAATCACCAGCGCCATAGGGATGAATAACAGGGTTTGCGGCAGCAGGTACGTGACGAAGATGCTCATGCCCATCACACCCGAACCGCGCAGGCGATAGCGCACCAGCGCATAAGCTGCCAGCGTCCCCACAATCACCGAAAAAATCGTCGTCCCCATCGAGACCACGAGACTGTTACCCATCCAGGTCGTGAACGCGGTCTCTTGAAACAGGAAGGTGAAATTTTCGAGTGTGGGGTTGATGATGCCCAGCGGCGCTTGATTGGTCGCAATCTCGGCATTCGGCTTGAAGGCGGTCATCACCATCCAGGCAACCGGGAACAGGAACACACTCAGGAACAGCGCCAGCAGAATATACGAAATGATCGACCAGATCAGTTCCTGTGTCCGCCGATCCGAGCGAAGCGTTTGAAATGTGGTCTGGGTCGTCATCAGGTTTCCCTGCTCTGCAAATACCGGAGTTGAATGAACATGATGAAGGCCAGGAACGGGAAGAAGAACAGCGCCGCCGCCGCCCCTTCGCCAATGCGGGTGTTCTGGATCGCCTGCTGGTAAGCATACGTGCCGATCATATGCGTGCCATTGAACGGCCCGCCGCGCGTCAGCACCCACACGATTTCCATCTCGGCGAACGTGCGCACCACCGAAAACAAGGTCGCGACCACAATGATCGGGAAAATCGTGGGGATCGTCACGTTTACGAAGCGCTGCCAGCGCGTTGCGCCATCAACTTCGGCAGCTTCTAGCTGATCCTTCGGGACACCCTGCAAGCCAGCCAGCAGCACCACCGCGAAGAACGGCGTGCCGCGCCATACATTCACCGCCATGACGGACGCCAACGCGGTTTGCGGCGTGCCCAACCACAGCACCGGGTCGCCGCCAATCCCTTCGAGCATGAAGTTGAGCACACTCAGCGTCGGCTCGAACATCCAGCGGAAGATGACCATGCTCAGGCTCGTCGGCAGCACCCAGGGGATCAGGATCAGGCCGCGCACGAGAGTCCGCAGTGGGAACGGTCGGTTGAGCAGCAGCGCCAGAATCATCCCCAACGCCAGCTTGAGCGGCACCGCCCCCACCGTATACAGAATCGTGTTGGGGATAACGCGGTTGCGAAACACGGTGCGGTCGTAGAGTTCGATGTAGTTGCCCAGCCCGATGAAATTGCCTGTCGCTTCCTGCGCGATGCGTGTGTCGGTGAAGCTGAGCCAGATCGACAGGATAAAGGGGTAGGCAATGAGCAGCAGCAGGACGACCACCGCCGGAGCGATCATCATGTAGCCCAGGCGTTGACGGCCATCGGTGTAGCGGCGTGCGCCCGCGCTGCGCGTCCTTGCCGAATCGATTGTCGGTGAGTAAGAATTTATTTCGCTCATAATAGTGTTTAGCCAAATTAATGAATCCTGCTC
>JAADYY010000540.1 GCA_010092805.1 Chloroflexota bacterium
AGATGTGTATAAGAGACAGGTGTTCAACTGCCGCATCGCGGCATCTACGATGGGATACCCGGTTTGCCCCTGCTGCCACGCCACCAGCCCATCCGGGTCGTGCAGATACGCGACCTGCTCGTATTCTGGGCGGTAGCTCGTCGTGAGCACCTGCGGGTTGTGGTAGAGGATCTGCATATAAAACTCGCGCCAGATCAACTCACTCACCCACGTCGCCACCGACTCGTGTCCCGCTTGATCCGGCGCATTGCGCGCCGCCGTCTGCGCCGCGTGATAGGCTTGGCGCGGTGACAGCATTCCAAAGCGGAAATAGGGGGACAGATAGGCTGTCCCTGCTGGCGGTTCTGCGACAAATGGGTCAGCAATTAGTCGGTCGCGGCCCTCTCCGTATTGGTAGACGGCGCTATCGAGGAACTCGCGCAGCCGCTGCATAGCGACCTGCTCGCCCGCTGGCGGCACCGTGATCGTCGGCGCGACGTCTAAATCAGCGAGTGTGGGCACGTCCGGCGTGTCGATGTCGTCGAGCTTGTGAAACTGTCGCCCCTCAATGGCACCCGCCGCGATTGGCGGCTTTTCCAGCTTGAGCCACTGTTTCTTGAACGGCGTGTAAACGCTGTACGGCGCGTCGCTGTTCTTTTTCGTGATGGCATCGGGCGGATGGATCATCGCGTCGTCGAAGCCATAAATCGGAATCGACAGTTCGGCTTCCAGTGCCTGATCACGACGCACGGCGTAGGGCGAGTAGTCGCGGTTGAAGTACACCGCACTCGCACCCACGTCCCCCACCAACTGCGGGATCACGCGCAGCGGATCGCCGTGCCGGATGAGCAGGCGGGTATCGTAGTCACGCAACGCCCGATCCAACGCCCGTAATCCATCCAACATGAACGCAAGCCGTGCAGCGCTGAAACGTTCCCCACCCAGCAGCGCGGGGTCAAAGACGAACAGCGGGATCACGGGCGCGCCGGTCGAGAGCGCCGCACGCAGCGCGAGATTATCCGCCAAGCGCAAATCCCGGCGGAACCAGTGGATCACCGGTGCGGTCATACGCCCAGCGACTCCGGTGTTTCGACGCGCTTAGCCGTCCGTGCGCGCTGCTTCAGTGGTAGGTGACGCTGCACATCTTTGGCGACACGCAGCGCGCCCAACGAGACGCCCGCCGTTGATTGGCCGGGGAAGATCGAGTCACCGACGAGGCGCAGGTTCGCGATTCCGGTGCGTGGGCCACGCGCCTTGAACAACGATGTTTGCGGGAAGCCACCCACCATCCCCAGATGACGATCCGTGTAGAACTGATATGTCACAGGCGTGCCGGGCATCAGCAGATCAACGCTAGAACGGAAGCCGGGGAGCGCACGCTCGATGTTCGTCAGCATCTGGTCGGCGTAGGCGTCTTTGCGCGCACTGTAGGCGGCTTCGTCCTGTGCCAACAGATCCCACCATTGCTGCACGTTGGTGTGGGTCGTCACGGTGACGGCGCGCCGCCCTTCTGGCGCACGTGAGGTATCCCATTCCGGCGACATTGAGATGAAGATGCTGCGTGTTTCACCGAGCGGCCCGCGCATCTCCGTGATGATCTGGTGATGATCCGGCAGGCCGGGCGGCAGCTTGTCCGCTTCAAGGCCGAGGTGCAATACGAACGCCCCCCAGCCCTGATTGCGCTGCTCGACTTCACGCTGGAGACCGTGCGGGCTGGCTTCGCCCAGCAGGTCATCGAGCGACCAAGGCGTTACGTTGGCGAGCACAAAATCGGCGTCGTAGTATTCGCCTTTCTTGGTGCGCACGCCGACGACCTTGTCGTCCTTCATATCGATCTGCTCGACGCGCTGGCGGAACCGGACTTCGCCACCGAGTTCGCGGACTTTGTCGACCAGCGTATCCGAGAGGCCGCCAATCCCGCCCTCGACGTGATAAACACCCTGACGCGCCAGATCGAGCGCTGTCGCGCTGTAGATGGCGTTGGCCCCGTGTGAGGTCGTCTGCGACGAGATCAAGAGCTGCGCGTCGATGAAACGCACGAAGGCTTCGTCACGGGTCAGGCCGCGCAGCGCCAGCCACTGATGCGCGGTCATCAATGCAAACGGGATCATGCGCAGGTCGTGCGGCAGATTGCTCACGCCAACCTTGAGCAGTTGCGCGAGTTCGGCAGCGTCGGTCGGCGGCCAGGGGAGTCCCTGCGCGGAGAGCGACCAACCCAGATCAGCAAGCGCGGACTGTTCATCCCAGAAGAAGGCGCTGTCTGGAAACTGATCAATCACGCCGGCGTTGTCGCGGGTGAGCGCAATGCTGCGGTCGGGCAGATGCACCACCCAGGCTGGATCATGCACGCGCACCGGCCAATCGATGTCCAACAAATCGCCGATCAGCGCATGAGGGCCGTTTGGCTGGAAGCCGCCCGCGACGGTCGCACCCGCCTCGAAGCGGTACTTCTTATGATAAAACGTCCCCGCGCAGCCGCCTGGGTAGGTTTGCGCTTCGAGCACCGTCACCTCATAGCCCGCCTGCGCGAGCAACGCTGCCGAGGTCAGCCCGGCGACTCCCGCGCCGATCACGACGACGCGCGCTGTATCCTGTGCTGTCATGCCGCCACCTGACCGTTCTGTGCGTAGCGCTTCACGCCCATGCGCGTGCGCAGATGACGATAGATGAACAGAAAGCGCAGCGGCAGGCCAGCGAAGAACAGCCGCGTGAAGATGGCCCAGAAGCCGCTGCGTTTGTACTCAATCGTCAGGCGGTCGAGCAGCTCAATACCATCTTCTTTCTGCGTGAAGATGTGCTCATGCTCCCAACGCTCGACCGGGCCGCTAATCATGCGGTCGAGAAACGAGGTTGGGCTGGGGCCGGGTTCGTGACGCGCCGTCCAGCGGATGGGCAGCGGCCCAAACCACAGCGTAAATTCCATCTCACCCTCGGTCAGCGACTTCAAATCGCGGCGGTGCAGCTGCACGAAGATCGGCGGCGGCGTCAGCATCGACAGGGCGCGCGGATCATTGTGAAACGCCATCATCTGATCCATCGTCGCTGGGATGACGGAGCGGTGTTCGAAAATGTTGGGTGTCCGTTGTTGAGTCACAGGCTTTTGCCTCGTGGTGCCAATCACTAAATTCAGTTTATATTGAACGATATGAACATGATGGGCGCATCATTCACCTATAAGTATTTTGTGAGTCCGTTACACTCAAGGTGAAATCAAGCACCGCAAACGACAAACGCCCCGATTGGGGCGCTGTCACTGTCTGTCAATGCGACTCGAGGTATTCAGCCCTATTCTTCGAGTGTGCTCAGATCGCCTTCAGGCTGACCGGTTGCGCGCGCTTTGAGCACCCGCCGCATGATCTTGCCGGAGCGGGTTTTCGGCAGCGTCTCGGTGAATTCGATTTTGGATGGCACCGCAATCGGGCCAACTTCGTGGCGGATGTGCTGCTTGATCTCATCGATGAGCTGATCATTGGGTGCGAACCCGGTACGCGGGATGCAGTAAGCATAGATCACGTTGCCGCGCACCTCGTCCGGCACCGCGATCACCGCCGCTTCGGCGACCGCCGGGTGGCTCACCAACCCGGATTCGACCTCGGCTGTGCCAAGACGATAGCCGCTCACCTTGATCACGTCGTCGTTGCGCCCGATGATCCACAGATAGCCGTCTTCGTCCTTGCGCGCCGAATCGCCAGTGAGGTACCAGCCCTGCTCCTTGTAAGCTGTCCAGTACTGGTTCACAAACCGATCCGGGTCGCCGTAGATGGTGCGCAGCATACTGGGCCAGGGTGTCTTGATCACCAGGTTGCCATCGATGCCGGGCGCGCAGCTCTCGCCGTGCTCATCCACCACATCGACCTCGACGCCGGGGAAGGGGCGGGTGGCGCTGCCGGGCTTCAACCCCACCGACGGCAGCGGCGTGATCATGAAGCCGCCGGTCTCCGTCTGCCACCACGTGTCCATGATCGGGCAGCGCTCCTTACCGATGACGCGATGGAACCACCGCCACGCCTCCGGGTTGATCGGTTCGCCAACCGACCCCAGCAGACGTAAGCTGCTCAAGTCGTGGCGGTTCGGCCAGGCGTCGCCGAAGCGCATCAGGCCGCGAATCGCGGTCGGCGCGGTGTAAAGGATCGTCACGCCGTAATCCTCGATCATCTTCCACCAGCGGTTCGGGTAGGGGTAGTTGGGCGCGCCTTCGTAGAGCAGCCCGGTCGCGCCGAGAATCAGCGGGCCGTAGACGATGTAGCTGTGCCCGGTGATCCAACCCGGATCGGCGGCGCACCACCAGCGGTCGTGATCTTTGATGTCGAACACCCACGACAGCGTCGTTGACGTGTAAACCTGATAGCCGCCGTGTGTGTGCAGAATGCCTTTCGGTTTGCCGGTAGTGCCGCTGGTATAGAGGATAAACAACGGATCTTCGGCGTCCATCACTTCGGTTTCACAGATGGGGCTGGCAATCGGCAGGTTCGCCAGGTCGTGATACCAGTAATCGCGCCCCTGCTCCATGTTGACTTCCTGCCCCGTGCGCTTGACGACGATCACCGACTCAACGACGGGCGAGCGGTGCACCGCTTCATCGACGGTCTCTTTCAATGGCACGATGTTCCCGCGCAGCCACGCCCCATCGGCGGTGATCAGCACACGGCTCTGCGCATCTTCGATGCGATCTGCCAGCGCTTGCTCCGAAAAGCCGCCATACACGACGCTGTGTACCGCGCCGATCTTGGCACAGGCGAGCATCGCCATCACCAACTCCGGGATGCGGCCCATGTAGATGGTCACACGATAACCTTTGTTGACGCCCATACTCTTCAGCACATTGGCGAACTTGTTGACTTCGCGCCACAGCCGCCAATACGAGAACGTCTGCTTGTCGCCTGGCTCGCCCTCCCAGATCAGCGCAAGTTTGTTGCGCCGCCACGTCCTGGCATGACGATCCAGCGCGTTGTGGGCGATGTTCGTCTGCGCGCCGACGAACCATTTGTAAAACGGGGCTTGGCTGTCGTCCATCACCTGATCCCAGCGCTTGAACCAGTCGAGCTGTTCGGCTTGCTTGGCCCAAAACGCCTGTAAATCCGCCTGTGCTTCCTGCGCCACCGCCTCGTAATCGGGTATATTTGCGTCACGCACAATTTCCGGCGCGGGGTAATACCAATCGCCCGTCACGGGCGCGAAACTCTCTTGAGACATAACAACAGTTCTCCTTCAAAGATGGTGTTCACTTGAGTTGCGGCATCGCTGTGCCCCCACATTAAAGCACAACATCTTCATAGAAACAAAACGCGCCCGCTCAGCGGTTTTGCTTGGCCCGGTACCAGTCACAAATGTCGTTGAGTGGGCAGCGCGCACAGAGCGGCTCGCTCCATTTGCAAAGTTGCTGACCATGCTTCAGCCCGCCGACGTGAAAATTGTAGAGCACAGATGGATCAGGCGGCAGCAGCTTGAGCAGCATCCCATGGGCGGCTTCGGCGCTGACCTTCGGCCCCATTAGCCCAACGCGCTTGCTCACCCGATGCACGTGCGTATCCACCGGCATCACTGGCTTGCTAAAGCAGAACAGCAGTACCAGCGACGCCGTCTTGATGCCGAC
>JAADYY010000541.1 GCA_010092805.1 Chloroflexota bacterium
AATGCCGCTGCACCGCCGCTGTGACGCGGGAAGTTGGCACTTGGCAGACGCAATCAAGTGGGCTAAGGTTACCCCATCCGCTCAAGACAAGTGATCTATACAGATCTATAAAGGGTGCTGCATGGCAACTGCACAGTCCGCGCGCTCGTATGTCCCCGCCAACACTGAAATCTGGGTGTTAGGTGCCACCATCCTCGCTTCAGCGATGGCCTTCATTGACGGGTCGGCGCTCAGCGTCGCGCTCCCCGCCCTGCAAGTGGATCTCAACGCGACCGGCACGGAAATGTTGTGGATCCAGAATTCGTACCTGCTGTTTCTGGCCGCGCTGATCCTGGTGGGCGGTTCATTGGGCGATATTTACGGGCGCAAGCGCGTCTTCATGATCGGCATCGGCATCTTCGCGGTGGCGTCGGTGCTGTGCGGCTTGGCTCCTGACCCCAACGCGCTGATCATCGGGCGTGCGCTCAAGGGTATCGGCGGTGCGCTGATGATCCCCGGTAGTTTGGCGATTCTCTCGGCCTCGTTTGAGCCAGCGCGCCGGGGCCGGGCCATCGGCACCTGGTCGATGTTCAGCACGCTCACGACGCTCATCGGCCCGGTGCTGGGGGGGTGGCTGGCGGGTCAGGGGTTGTGGCGCGCCGTCTTCTTCATCAACATCCCGATGGCGCTGATCGCGCTGTATGTTCTGGCGACCCGCGTGCCCGAAAGCCGTGACGAGCATTCGACCGGCCGGCTGGATTATCTGGGCGCGTTTCTGGCGACGGTGGGCTTGGGCGGCCTGACCTACGGCTTCACCGAAGCGTCGATGGCCGGCTTCACCGCGCCCAATGTGCTGATTGGGCTGATTGTCGGCGTGATCGCGCTGGTCGCCTTCGTGATCGCCGAAGCCCGCAGCGATCACCCGATGGTGCCGCTCAGTTTGTTCCGCAACCGCACGTTCGCGGGCACGAATTTGCTGACGCTGTTCATGTATGGCGCGCTGGGCATTTCGTTCTTCTTCCTGCCCATCAACCTGATTCAGGTGCAAGGGTATCCGCCGGACGTGGCCGGGCTGGTGACACTGCCGTCGCCCATCATCCTGACGCTGCTCTCGCGGCGTGCGGGCGGTCTGGTGGATCGGTTTGGGCCGCGCCTGCCGCTGATCGTGGGGCCGGCCATCGTTGCGGTCGGCTTCTTCCTGATGGCGGTGCCCGGCGTGACCAACGGCCCCGATGATTACTGGCTGACGTTCTTCCCGGCGATTGTCGTCACGGGTATCGGCCTCGGCCTGACGGTCGCGCCGCTCACCACGTCGGTGATGGTCTCCGCGCCGTCGGAAAGCTCCGGCACCGCTTCCGGGATCAACAACGCCGTTTCGCGCACGGCCAATGTGCTCGCTATCGCCATTCTGGGCGCGGTGATGCTGCTGGCGTTCCGAGGATCGCTGGAGACGCGCGCCGCTGAACTCGATCTGCCTGTCGAGTCGCTGGCCGCGCTGGAACTCGAGTCCGCGAATCTGGCGGCGGCGCAGGCCCCCGAAGGGCTGAACGCCGAGCAGACGGCGGCGGTCGAAAACGCCATCGATTGGGCGTTCGTCGACGCCTTCCGCTTGATCGTGCTGATCTCCGTCGGTCTGATCGGGTTGAGTGTGGTGGTGGCGGCGACGGTCGTCGAACGGACGCTGACTGAAGCGTCCCCCGCGATGGACCCCTCCACAGCGCCAGCCGCAGACGATGAAGGCGCGGGTCAAGGCGACCCCGCCGCGCAGCCCGCCCGCGCGGTGGTGCCGCACGTGCTGCCCAACTGTGCCATCAACTGCGAACCCGAACCCGCCACGAACTAACGCCGCGCAAGTTACCACCGCCGGGGCAGATGCACAGCTCTGCCCCGGCGTGATCTACCGCGCATTTGACGCACGATCTCATAAACGAGTCCACTTCAAATTAGCTCAATAACCTGTTGGCTGAGCTGTGTGAGCGGCGCTTACGTTTGTATCGCCTCACCGCACCGCCGATAGTCGAACGAAATTCTTACCCAACGGCGATTCTTCAAGGCCCGGCGGCGTATGCGTGGGTTTATAATTTGAAGCATCGAAGACTTCTGAACCCATGCAAACGCAGCCAGGACAACCGTGAAACGTCAAGCTTTGCTCCTTCGTTCTTTAACCGCCGTCATGCTGATCGCTGGTGCCGGGCTGATGGGTGCCGCGCTAAATCAACGTGAGTCGGTGGCGGCACAACCGATCTCACCGCCGATCAGCGACGCTGAAACTTTCATCGATTTCCGGGCACAGCAGGGGGCGCAGCGCGCCGACGGTGTCCTGTTCGGGCCGGGGGGACTCGTGCTGATGGGGGCGAGCGCCAGTGGCGACTTCATCACCCCGCCGCTCACCGTGCCGCTCGCTTCCGCCGATCCGTTTTTGGCCGTTGGCACCATCTGGACGACGGCGGCGCACGATCTGGGCGCGGAAGTGCAGGTGAGTCTGCGCGGCTCTGCCGACGGGATCATCTGGCGGGATTGGCACGCCGCCAGCGAATACCTCACAGGCACCGATGGCACCATCGCGGCGGATTTGGCGCTGTTGGCGGCAGATACGCAGTTTGTGCAGGCGCGCTTAAGTTGGTCGCGGCTGTATTCGACCGCCGACGCGGTGATCGAGCGCGTGCGGCTGATCTTCATCAGCCCCGGTGCCACCGATCCGGGGGCGCTGGCGACCATCGCGCAAACGGCGCAGGCGGGCGCTGTGGTGCCGTCGGCGCTGGTGCAGCCGCCCGTCATCACGCGGACGGCGTGGGGCTGCCCCGATGGTCAGGACTCGCCCGCATGGACGCCCGAACCGACCACCGTCACGCATTTGATCATTCATCATACCGTCAACTCGAACAGCACCACCGATTGGCCCGCCGCCGTCCGCGCGATCTGGCAGTTCCACGCCATCAGCCGCAATTGGGGCGACATCGGCTACAACTACCTCATCGACCCGAACGGCGTGATGTACGAGGGGCGCGCGGGCGGTGACGACGTGATCGGCGCGCACTTTAGCTGCATCAACGCGAATACGATGGGTGTGGCGATGATGGGCACGTACACCAGCGAAACACCCACCGCCGCTGCGCTCGCAACGCTGGAGCAATTGCTGGCATGGAAGATCGATCAGCGCGGCCTCGATCCCCTGGGGATGAGCTGGCACAACGGCGGTCAGCACGTGCTGAGCACCATCGCCGGGCACCGCGACAGCATCAGTTCGGCGCTGGCCTGCGGCGCGACCTCGTGCCCCGGCAATGCGCTGCACGCCATCATCCCGCTGATCCGCGACGGGGTGGCCGAGCGGGTCGCCAACCCACCCACCGCGACAGGGACGCCGACGATCTCGGTGACGCTCACCGAGACGCCGCTGCCGTTCGAGACGCCGACCTCCACGCCGACGGTCGGATCGTCGACACCAACGCTTGAGACAGCGCCACCGAC
>JAADYY010000542.1 GCA_010092805.1 Chloroflexota bacterium
GCCCCAGCGCCTCCGTGCCGTTAGCGGTGCCGTTCGGTAAGGGACTCGCTGCCGCGCCCCACCCGCCCAATGTCACGACGGCACGCCCGGCCAGCGTCACGGTGAGTTGTGCCCAATCCAGGTACGGCTGCGGGTGATCCGGCGCGATCTGCTGGCGCTCGACCTTCTCGGCGCGGATTTCGGCGGCGTGCGCGGCGATCTCGTTGACGGTGGCTTCGAGTTCGTCCCAATCCTCGATCACGATCAGCGCGTTGTCGGGCGCGTAATCCAGCAAACTGATCGGGTTCGGGTACAGGTACGGCAGGTAGTGTTCGATGAACGGGAACGCGGCCCCGGTCGTGAGCGCTTGGGCGTCCGGCTGGGGGCTGAGCGGGTCGGCGTCCGGCGCGGGGGCCGCCGCGAACCAATCCGCCAACTGTTCAGCGAGCGCGGGCGCGCCGTCGGGCAGGGCTTCACGCGCTGGCGTGATCGCCAGTATCTCGGCTGGCCCGGTCGAGCGCTGGGTCGCTGGGTCGAAGCGGCGCAGGCGTTCGATCTCGTCGTCGAAAAACTCGATGCGGGTCGGTTCGCTGTCGGCCACCGGGAAGATGTCGAGAATCCCGCCGCGCCGCGTGAACGTCCCCGGCTCCACCACCAGCGAGGCGGCTTCGTACCCAATCTCCAGAAAGCGACTCAGCAGCTTGTCGAGCGTCCAGCGCGCCCCCGGCTTGAGGGTCACCGAGCCGTCGCGGAAGGTTTTCACCGGCAGCGTCCGCTGCATGAGCGCACGCGCCGAGGTGACCACCAACGGCTGCTCGTGCTCCGTTTGCAGGTCGCCGGGGGGCATGAGCGCCGCCAGCGTCTCTAAACGGTTGCGCTGCGCCGACTCACCCCAGGGCGCACGTTCGTAAAACAGCGGCGCGGGTTCGGCGAAGCGGTGAATATCGGCGTTCGCGCCCAGCCACACGGGCAATTGCTCGCTGACGTTGTAGGCGCGGTCGATGCGCGCGGTCACGTAGATGACGGGGCCGGGCCAGTCGCGCGTCAGGGTTGCCAGCACATACGGGCGCGCAGCGCGCAGCACTTCCAGCGCCGGGAAGTGGCCGTCATCGGCAGCGGGCGCGGTGGACATCGGTTGGCGGAGCGCAGTCAGCAGCGCCCGATACGCAGGCGCGCCGCTCAGCAGGTCAAGCAGGCCAGAAAGTTGCATAACGGGTTGTCTTTGTGCTTTCAGGCGGTAGGAATTCGGTGATCATGCCAACGCCGATTATAGCACAGGGCGTCCCAACAGAAGCGGCGCTGAATGCGCTGGATTGCCCTCATGCGATAGAATGGAATGGCAGGGACATAGCTTGGCTGATCGTTGGCACACACGAGGAGGTCGCACGATGCAGTATGTGTTGCTGGGTACCATCTGGTTTTTCGTCTGGTTCGGGATTGGGGCGGTGGTGTCGTATTACATCATTCGCCGCAAAGACCGTGCGCCGTGGTTTGGGGCCATCCTCGGTGGCATCATCACGGGGATCGGTGGGCCGCTGGCGCTGCTGATCCTGGCGCTGTGGCTGTACTACTTCATGCCGTCCGGCCCGGAATACGTCTGACCCGGTCTTCGGCTCAGATCAACACGAGGGTGGATCGGCGTCCACCCTCGCCAGGTTGATCACGTGTTGCTGGTGCGCGGCGGTTAGCTGCCGTTGCTGGTCAGCGCCAGCGCTTCGCGGATCATCTGGTTGGTGTAGCCCCATTCGTTGTCGTACCAGGTCATGACCTTGAGCAGGTCGCCATCGACAACCTGAGTCAGGGTGAGGTCAACAATCGAGGCGGCGGGGTTCTTGATGATGTCCGACGAGACAATCGGGTCGTCGTTGACTTCCACGATGCCTTTGTAGCGGTCGGTGGCGGCTTCTTCACGCAGCACGTTGTTGACTTCCTCGACCGAGGTGTTGCGATCCATCACGAACGTAATGTCCGCAATCGAGCCGACGGGCACCGGCACGCGCAGCGAGGTGCCGTCGAAGACGCCGTCGTACTGTGGCAGCGCTTTGGTGGTGGCGATGGCCGCGCCCGTCGAGGACGGCACGATGTTATCTGCCGCGCCGCGCCCACGCCGCATGTCTTTGCCGCCGGGGCCGTCCACGAGCAACTGTGTGGCGGTGTAGGCGTGTACGGTCGTCATGATCGCCTTCTTGATGCCGATGCGGCGGCCCAGGATCTCGACGACGGGGGTGATGTTGTTGGTGGTGCAGCTCGCGCACGAGAGCACGCGCGTATCGCCGTTGGCGGTGTTCACGCCGTGTACGATGGTGGGCACTTCCTTGCTCTTCGTCGGCCCAGAGATGATGACGAACTTGGCCCCGGCCTTGATGTGCTTTTCGGCGTCTTCAAACTTGGTGAAAAAGCCGGTGCATTCGAACACCACGTCGATGTTGTTCTCTTCCCAGGGCAGGTCTTCGGGGTTGCGTTCGCTGAAGTAGCCGTACTCGGTGCCGTCGATGATCAGCTTGCCATCGGCGGACTTCACTTGGCGCTCATACTTGCCGTAGACCGTGTCATACTGGATCAGGTAGGCGATGTTGTCGACCGCGGCGATGTCGTTGGCCGCCACAAAATCAAGCTGCGGGGTGTCCATCACCATCTTGAGCGTCGCACGCCCAATCCGCCCTAAACCGTTAATTGCGACCCGTGCCATTGTGCTCACTCCTTTATGTATACAGATGAATTAGACAGCGGCTAAACTGTTGACTTGCTGTGTGCTTTATTCGCCGGGGTCTGCTAGCGGGGCGGCTTGCCCCCACGTTCCGGCGAACACCCATGCGCTGAACGGCTTGCGTGTGCGTGCGGCGCGTTCACGCTCGGCCAAATCGTCGGGCAGCGTCTCCGGTGCATCCAGGTAGCCGATGGCGAGCATGGCCAGCGGCTCAAAGCCCGCGGGGATGGCGTAGGTTTCGCGCGCGCATTCCGGGATGAACCCGCCCATTTGCCGCACCGACAGCCCCAACGCTGTTGCCTGTACGCTCAGATGCGCCATCGCTTGCCCCACGTCATACGCCGCATGGCGATTATCGCTCATTGGCTCGGTGAATTCCAGTTTGGCGACGGCCAGCAGCAGCACCGGTGCCCGCCCGGCCCAGCGCTGATTGCCCTCTTTCAGGCACCCGAACATGCGCGCGTAGGCAGCGGGTTCCGCCCGCGTCGCCACGATCACGCGCCAGGGCTGCTCATTACGCGAGGACGGTGCCCAGCGCGCTGCCTCCAGCAAGCTGCCGAGTGTTTCCGGGTCAACCGGGCGGTCGGCAAACGCGCGTGGACTCCAGCGCTCGCGCAGTAAGTCGTGGATAGGATAGCGGGTTTCGGCGGGTTTGGATAGTGTAGTTCCGGCCATAAAAATGTGATCCTTGCCAATAGATTTCGGGCAGAGGGCCGTGCCGTGTTTTAGTCAGGCACGGCCCGGCACGGCTTCCGATTATACCCGTGCCCACCAACCACCGGGCGATCCTCTGTTTATCAGCCGAGGTAGGCGGCGATCACGGCTTGATCCTGCCGGAGCTGCGCCGCCGGCCCGTGATGCGCGATCTGGCCGCGTTCCAGCACATAAGCGTAATCGGCCACTTGCAACGCTTTGCGGGCGTTCTGCTCCACCAGCAGAATCGGGATGCCCTGCGCCTTGATGTCCGCGATGATGCGAAACACCTGATTCACCAGCAGCGGCGCGAGGCCCATGCTCGGCTCGTCGAGCATCAGCAGGCGCGGGCGCATCATCAGCGCGCGGCCCACCGCCAGCATCTGCTGTTCGCCGCCGCTCAGCGACCCGGCTTTCTGGTGGCGGCGTTCGCTCAAACGCGGGAAGCGCTCCCAGATTGCGCCGATTGCGCCGTCGATCTCGGTGCGATCACGGCGGTGCGCGCCCAGCAGCAAATTCTCGAGCACCGTCATCGTCGCGATCACCTGACGGCCTTCCGGCACCTGCGCCAACCCGACCCCGGTCACGCGGTCGGCCCGCCAGCCGGTGATGTCGTGATCGGCGAAGATCACGCGGCCTGCTGTCGGTTTGATCAAGCCGCTGATGGTGTTGAGCGTGGTGCTTTTGCCCGCACCGTTCGCGCCGATCAAGGAGACGACCTGCCCCTGACCGACCGCAAAGCTGATGCCGCGCAGCGCCCGGATCGCGCCGTAGCCGGCGTGCAGTTCATGAATTTCCAGGAGTGCCATTAGTCGTCGTCCTCACCTAAGTACGCTTCGATCACCTGCGGGTCGCTGCGGATGGCTTGCGGCTGGCCGTGCGCGATGATCTGCCCGAAGTTGAGCACATAAATCGTGTCGCACACCTGCTGAATCAGCGCCATGTCGTGCTCGATGACCAGCACGGTGAGTCCTTCGGTGCGCAAGCGAATGATCTGGTCGCCCAGGTCGTGCGTTTCGACGGGGTTCATGCCCGCCGTCGGCTCATCGAGCAGCAGCAGCTTCGGGTCGGTCGCCAGGGCGCGGGCCAATTCGAGCCGCCGCTGATCGCCGTAGGGTAGGCTGCCCGCGCGCGCTTCGCGCAAATGTGCCAGCTTGAAGCGCTCCAGCAGCGCGTCCGCCTGCTCGCGGAGTTGGCGTTCTTCGCGGCGATAGCTGGGCGCAAACACCAGTGACTCGAAGATTGTGGCGCGCCCACGCCCATGCAGCCCGATCAGCAGGTTTTCGAGCACCGTCAGCTCGCCGAACAGGCGGATGTTTTGATAGGTGCGGGCAATGCCGCGCTGCGTGATTCGATGCGGCGGCAGTGCCGTGATCGCCTGCCCGTCGAACTGGATCGATCC
>JAADYY010000543.1 GCA_010092805.1 Chloroflexota bacterium
AGCGACGATAGAGATCATGTTGTAAAACGTTTTTTGGAAAAGGTGGATCATAACCTGATGAGAGAAATTCCGCAGCTCAAAAAGAAGCCGGGCTTTGCGCTTGTGCTCAGCGGCGGTGCGACGAAGGCGTTTTATTTTCATTTGGGGGTGCTGCGCGTCCTGGGCACAGATAATGTGTCGTCGATTGTAGGATCGAGCGCGGGCGCGATTATGGGGGCGTTTATTGCGTCTGGTGCCACCGTCGATACCCTGCTGACGTCGTTGTATCAGAAGCAGGTGTACCTGCCAAAATTCGACGCCTGGATCAAAACACTCACTTCGCAAATGCTGTTCAAACCACGTTATATGAGCATCGCGCGGCAGTCAGCCTACACGGGCCTGAACGCGCTGCAATTTCTGGCGACACTGCCGCGACTTTACAACAAAGATATTCTCGCTGAGGTGATCGACACGCTGGTCGACAGCCAGTCGCAGTCCGCCGGGTTTTTCAATTCGGTGGCCTTGGAACACCTGTTTGAGTCGCTGCTGCCCTCCAACGATTTCGCAGATGCCGAGATCGATCTTTACGTGACGGGCACTTGTCTCGATTACGATGTGCGCGGCGTGTTCAACGGGCTGTATGATTTTCAGGATGGCGACAACTTCTTCATGACGGATGTCCCCATCTCGAAGGCTGTGCGCGCATCGAGCAGTCTGCCGGGCATGTTCGAGCCGGTGAAGATCAAGGGCCGCTACTACGTCGATGGCGAGATCCGCCAAACCCTCTCGGCTGATGTGGGGCTGAACGTGGCCGACAAAGTGATCGTGTCGCATACCTATCAACCTCTCTTCATGGCCGGCGAAGGATCCGTCCGCGATCTCGGTTGGGTCAATGTGCTGAAGCAGTCGCTGTTCATTGCCCTGCGCGAGCGCATCGACATCTGGCGCAAGCTGTATATGCAGCTTTACCCAGACAAAGAGATTCTGTGGATTGAACCCGACCCGGACGACTCGGACTTTTTCCTGTCGCCGGAATTCTCTTTCCGGCCTGAAGTGCAGCGCAAGCTGATCGCGAGCGGTGAACGGGCTGCCGAACGTGCTCTGAGCAATTCGCAGTCGAAAACGGTATATTTAGACCGAAGACTGCGCTAATGATGATGCGAGAAAGGTGCGACTGGTGACTCAGAGTCAAGAAGTCCAGATTCTCGGCCCAGTAGATTCGGCATTCTACTACGTTGACCGCCCAGAAACCCCGATGAATATCGGTGCGGTGACGATCTTCGATGGCCGAATCGATTATGAGGAATTTTTCCGCCTTGTCGACTCACGGATTCATCAAGCACCGATCTATCAGAAACGCATCGTGCAGGCAGCGTTGCGTATGGGCCAGCCGACGTGGATGTTTGACCCCGACTTCTATGTGGGCAACCACATCTTCAACCTGAAGCTGCCCGCGCCCGGCACCGACGAACAGCTCCGGCAGTTGACGGGCGCGCTGATGTCGAGCATGCTGGATCGCAGCAAGCCATTGTGGGAAATCTACTTAATCGAAGGGCTGACGGAAAAGCGGACAGCCGTCTTCCTCAAGCTCCATCATTGCATGGTGGACGGTTTGTCGGCGGTGGAGTTGTTTTCACTGCTGCTCGATTTGACGCCAAATTACAAACCAGGCGGCAAAAAACCGCTGTTCGACCCATCACCGCTGCCCAATTCCCCACGATTGCTCGCCGACTCTGTGCGACGTGATTTACCCCACCGTTGGCAAGTGCTCAACAAAATTGGCGCGGATCTGGCATTTATGGGTGCGGTGTTCCAGAACAAAGAACAGCGTCGCAAGATGCTGGTTGGCATCGCCCATTTGATCAATGACAATTTGCGACCGTTGCGCAAGCTGCCAATCAACGGTGAAAACACCGGGCATATCGAATTGGCCTGGTCGCAGTTTTCGCTGGCCGAAGTGCGCGCCATTCGCTCCGAGGTGCGTGCGTCCGTGAATGATGTGATGCTGGAGGTGCTGGTCGGCGGCGTCGAAGCGTATCTGCGCCGCCGTGGTGAACTCAATGAGCAGCCGTTTATGCGTGCCTTGGTCCCTGTGAATATGCGCACGGGCGACAGTGACAGCATCGCCGGCAACCGCATCTCGGTGCTGCCCGTCGATTTACCGTTTGGGGTGGATGATCCGCTGGAAAAACTGCGGATGATCAGCGAATACACCCGCACGATGAAACAATCGTCGCTTTCCAATGGGCTGGATTTGATCCTGACGCTGCCATCGCTGGCCCCAGCCCCAGCCCAGTCGTGGATTTGGGGCGCGGCACCGAGCGCGTTCTCAGTGATCGCGCACACGTGGTGTACCAATGTCGCCGGCCCACAGATTCCGTTGTACATGCTGGGTCACCAACTCCTTAACTCATTTGGATACTTCCCGCTCAACCCCTCGATGGGGTTGGCGAGCGTGATTTTCAGCTATAACCAGAGCATCAGCCTGACGCTGGTGGCCGATTCTGGGATCGTGACCGATGTGCTTGAGCTGCGCTCGTGTGTTGAAGAGGCGTATCTCGAACTCCGCACGGCGGCTAAAGTCCAACCGATAGAACCCATCACGTTTGGCGAGCCGATGTCCAACCCAGCCCCCCCGCCGCCGACCCGCCCAGTTATCAATCCCGCACCCGCTGCGAATCCGGCACCCGCAGCACCACCGCCGAATGATCCCCCAGCATCATCACCCGCCGCACCGCCTAGTGAACCCATCACCGAGCCGCTTCCCTCGGCAGACGTGAACACAGAAACAGCAGCGGAGCCAACGGAACCCGACGATCCACCCGCAAATACTGACACTTCAGACACCTTAACAGATGTGCAGGTCGAAACTCGCGATGTTGAAACCAACACGGATGACACAGCGCCGCCTGCACCCGCACCTGCCACAACGCCGGAGATCACGGTCTCAAACGATCCGGTTGCAGCGCCAGCCGAGCGCCT
Organism: Chloroflexota bacterium; assembly: GCA_010092805.1. Classification (GTDB taxonomy): domain Bacteria; phylum Chloroflexota; class Anaerolineae; order Aggregatilineales; family Phototrophicaceae; genus Flexifilum. The sequence continues at coordinate 2,962 of JAADYY010000543.1, forward strand.
GAAATTGTTTTCCGAGGCATGGGCACAAGCCTATCAGCGGGCGATCAACAGGAGTGATGCGTATCGCAAGGCATCTTTACGCTGGCAAGCTGGAAGCTTGGCATTTGTGATGAAGGCAGCCCCAACACACGGCTTTCCGCGCGCGACGGCAGTGCTCCTCGATCTGTACAAGGGTGAATGCCGCGCGGCGCACAATGTGACCGTCGAAAGAGCCATCGCCGAGGCGGCTTTCGTGCTGGAAGGTGACTACGATAGCTGGATCAAGGTGTTGAGTGGCCGGGCGCAGCCGTTGGCAATGCTCATGCGCGGCAATCTGACTCTCAAAAAGGGCGCGATGACCCGCTTGATCCCCTACACCCAATCGGCGCAGGAGCTGGTGAACTGCGCACACCAGGTGCCCTGGCAAGGCTGATGCCTGGCGGATTGGGTTGCCATTAGTCTTATTTTGCGTGTATCCCAGGATATGCCGATGCTGAAGAACGAATTTCCACAAATGATGAGCCTCAGTGGGGCACAGTTCCGTTTTCGCTTGATGACCGTTTCTGATCGGGGCGCGATCCTTGTGTTCGCCCAGAATTTGTCCGAAAGCGACCAGTTGTTCATGCGCCGCGACATCACCCAGCCCGAAGCAATTGATGCGTGGCTGTCAGATATTGAAGCGCGGCGCGCCATCACCATCATGGTTGAAGATGAGGGGAAACTGATAGGCTACGGCACCCTCTACTTCAACCAATTGTTCTGGAATCGCCATCTGGGCGAAATCCGGTTGTTGGTCAGTTCGCCGTACCGTAATTGGGGCATCGAAGCGCGGCTGGTTCGCGAACTGCTGCGTTTTGCCGATGAGCTGGCGCTCGAAAAAGTTGTGACGTATATGGCGGTCGAGGATAAGGCTGCGCGCACCAATCTGGAGAGCCTCGGCTTTCGCGCTGAAGCGATTCTGGCTGATTGGGTCAAGACGCGCGACGACCGCACCCATGACCTGTTGATCATGGGCCTGACGCTCCAAGAATTGCATTAGCGACCTAATCTCTTTAGAGTCCAGCATTGGGATTTAAGTCCAGAAAGCATAAATGCGCTGCGCATTCTGTACGCGGCGCGAGTGAGGAAACAAAGCATGTCAACAATCGATGCAACACCCGAGACATCAGAAACAGCCGCACCCGACCGCCTCAGCATGTTCTGGCAGCATCAGCGCCGGGCACTGGCCGAAACCCGCAAAGCACTGACTTCCCTACTGCCCAGCGCAACCCGCAAGCATGGTCAAGCGGCAATCGATGAAACGGTTGCGGGGTATCGTGGGTTGATCGATGCCGCAGCGGACAAAGCGGTTGACGCGCTGGATAATACGCAGTGGCACTGACCTGACTCCAAACTCAGGCCGTCGAAAAACCATCGCACAAAAGGCGCATGACTCGCGTAGACGGGTGATGCGCTTTGTTGTTGGCCCCGTTCTCGACAAAGCGCCGCCGCTC